>NZ_JBSIBZ010000063.1:0-60359 GCF_058245575.1 Streptomyces sp. UF-297
GCCGGACCCGTAGCGGGTCCGGCGGCGGCACCGGGTGCGACAGGGCTCAGGGCCGAGCGCCCAGCTCACTGTGGCGCCGCCCGTAGCCGAAGTACAGTGCCAGCCCGGCCGCAAGCCAGACCAGGAAGCCCACCCAGGTGATCACCTGGAGGTTGAGCATCAGGTAGAGGCAGCTCAGCAGCGAGACCAGCGGGATGAACGGCACCCACGGGGTCCGGAAGGCGCGCGTCATCTCGGGCGCCTTGCGCCGCAGCACCAGGACGCTGGCCGACACCGCCGCGAAGGCGAAGAGCGTGCCGATGTTGACCATCTCGGCCAGCACGTCGAACTTCATGAACGCGGCCAGCCCCGCCATGATCAGCGCGAGCACCATGACATTGATCTTGGGCGTGCCGTGCCGGGGATCCACCTTGCACAGCGCCTTGGGCAGCAGCCCGTCCCGCGCCATGGCGAACAGCACCCGGCTCTGCGAGCGGAAGCAGATCAGGCTCACCGCCGCCAGCCCGACCACCGCGCCCACACTGATCACCGTGGCGAAGAACGGGTGCCCCTTGGCCGTGAAGGCATCGGCCAGCGGCGCCTTCACCGACAGCTCGGAGTAGTGCTGCATACCGGTGACCACCAGGCACACCGCGACGTACAGCACGGTGACGATGATCAGCGAGGCGATGATGCCGATGGGCATATCGCGCTGCGGCTTACGCGTCTCCTCGGCCGAGGTCGCCACCATGTCGAAACCGATATACGCGAAGAAGACCATCGCCGCCGCACTGAGAATGCCGGCCACGCCGAATGCGGTCGGGGTGATGCCGGTGAGTACCTGGAGCAGCGGGGCCTCCAGGCCGGAGACCTTCGGGGTCTGCTGCGGCTCGGGAATGAACGGCGAGTAGTTCGCGGTGTCGATGAAGAACAGCCCCGCGACGATCACCAGCAGCACAATGCCGAACTTGATGGCCACCAGGACATTCGTGACGCCCTTGGAGAGCTTGCCGCCGACGATGAGCACCGCCGCCAGCACCAGGATGAGCAGGGCCGCGGGCAGATTCACCACCGAGCCCTCGTCGCCGCTCAGCGCGGCGGGCAGGTGCAGCCCGATGTTCTCCAGCATGGACTGCAGGTAGCCCGACCAGCCCACCGCCACGACCGCCGTGGCCAGGGTGAGCTCCAGGCTCAGCGCCCAGCCGATGATCCAGGCCGGCAATTCACCGAGCGAGGTGTAGGAGTAGGAGTACGCCGAGCCCGCGACCGGAACCGACGAGGCGAATTCGGCATAACACAGCGCCGCGCAGGCACAGACCGCGGCGGCGATAACGAAGGAAAGCGCCACGGCGGGTCCCGCCATGTTCTTCGCGACCGTGCCCGTCAGCACAAAGATTCCGGTGCCCAGAATGACGCCGACCCCGAGGATCGTCAGATCCAGCGCGGAAAGATCCCGGCGCAGGCGCTGTTCTCCTTCGCCCCGCCCTTCCCTGATAGCGCGCTCCAGGGGCTTTTTGCGTAGCAGACTCACGGTGTATTTCCGAACTCTTGGTGCGGTGCGGGAACGAGTGTGCGCGGTCCCTTTGCGGAGTCTCCGTCAGAGATCACCCATCTCGCAACGGGACCCCCTCACGTCTCACATGCTGGACCGGCGGCCATGTCCCGCGCCCGGAGCGCGCCCGGCGCGGTGTGTCCAGTTCTCGCCTTCATCCCACCGGCGCGAGCGTGCTCGAATCCTCGGGCCGACGCGCCGCGCGGTGTCCTTCGCGAGCGTCCCCGACCGGGCGCGAGCGCCCTTGACCAGGTGAGACAGAGACGGAGCTCCCCGGTATGCCGACCTTCTTCGAAGAGGAACCCCAGGCGAACACCGCGAACCCCGAGTCCTCCCCGCTGCTGGCGGCCCTGAGCGAACTGGAGGAGCGCGGACAGCGGACGGCCGAGGAACTGCCGGACCCCGAAGCGGCGTTCCCGCCCGTGGACGAGTTGCGGGTGGCCGCACTGCGGCAGGCGCTGCGCACCGGCGAAACCGATGTGCTGCCCGCGGAGCTCGCCGCCGAAGTGCACCGGGTCCGCAGCAGCGGCTATGCGGAAGTACGGTTCCAGGGACACGGCGTCGAACTGGACGGCGCCCTGTGGACGCACCCCGACGACCAGCCGCGCCCGGCACTGGTCATGCCCGCCCCCTGGGTGAACAAGGGCTGGAGCGTCTACACGGGACTGGCCGCCAGGTTCCAGGAGTGGGGCTACCACGTCCTGGCCTACACCCCGCGCGGCTTCGGCGACTCCAAAGGCTATGTGGAGGCCGCGAGCGACAACGACATCGAGGACGCGGCGCAGGCCCTGACCTTCCTGCGCGACCGGGTCTCCGGCGACGTCACCGCGGTCGGATTCCTCGGCGACTCCTACGGCTCCGGCATCAGCCAGCTCATCGCCGCACGCGACACCCGGGTGAAGGCCGTGGCGGCCCTGAGCACCTGGGGCGACATGGCGGCCGCGTTCCTGGAGAACGGCACCCGGCACCTGGCCTCCGTCCGGGCGCTGAAGTCCTCCCCGCAGGACGAGCGGCTGGCCGACGAGACCCGGACGGCGTTCGACGACGTGCTCGGCGGCGGGGACATCGAAGAAGCCCTGCGCTGGGCCGCCAAGCGGTCACCGCTGCGCTGCGTGGAACAGCTCAACTCCCACAACGTACCGATCTTCTTCGCGCACGCCTGGCACGAGACGATCTTCCCGCTGAACCAGACGCTGGAGCTGTTCGACCGCCTGACCGTCCCCAAGCGCCTGCACCTGGGCATCGGTGACCACAGCGCACCGGAGTACCTGTGCCTGTCCGGCGTCCGCAGCGACCCGATCCTCAAGGACGTGCGGCGCTGGTTCGACCGCTTCCTCAAGGGCGAGAACAACGGCATCGACACCGAGGACCCGATCGTCACCGAGGAGATGTTCACCCGGACCGTCCGCACCCACGCCACCTGGGGCGCCGCCCCGGAGAACGCCGAGCGCCTGCACCTGGGCGCCCCGGAAGGGTGGCGCGGCCGGGGCAGGCTGGCGCCGCAGGAGTCCAGCGGCTGGAGCCTGCCCATCGAGACCGGTACCGGCACGGCCGCGAAGGTCGCGGACGCGGTCATCATCACCGGCATCTTCGAGCGCTTCGTCCAGCCCAAGCGGTATCTCACCAACCACTTCGACTTCGGCGCGACCCGCAACCGCGTGGCCATCTGGCAGACCGGGCCGCTGGGCCCCGGCGGCCTGCGGCTGCGCGGCACCGCGCGGCTGCGGGTGACCTACACGCCCACCACGGACCGCTCCACGTTCGTCGCGTACCTCTTCGCCGTGGACGTGACCGGCGGCGCGTACATCGTCACCCACGCGCCCTTCACCTCCCACGACGGACAGGCCGGGAACCCGGTCACCGCCGAACTCGCCTTCCAGGCAACCCACTTCTTCCTGCCCGCGGGCTGGCGCCTGATGCTCGCCATCGACACCGCCGACCCCTTCTACGACAACGCCAACGAGCCGGGCGCGACGCTGACGTTCGGCTCCCCCGCCGACCGGGTCAGCTACCTGGAACTGCCCGTCGACTGAGGCCGCCGCACCGGCGCGCCGGGGCCCGGGCTCCCGCAACCGCGGTGGCCCGGGTCCTTCGCCGCTGTGCACCGCCGCGCAGCGGCGCCCTGCGCGGCGGGCGGTGCTGCGCTCGCACGGGCCGGCGCCCCCACCCGTACGCACCGCGCAAGATCGCGTACCTGGATACTGGCTTTCATGCGCATCGATTTCGACCCCGCCACCATGGCCCGCAACGAGTTCTACCGGCTGCTCACCGCGACGGTGGTGCCCCGCCCCATCGCCTGGGTGTCCACCCTCTCCGCCGAGGGCGTCGCCAACCTCGCCCCGCACTCCTTCTTCACCATCTCCTCCGTCGCCCCGCCCGTCGTCCAGTTCACCTCCGTGGGCCGCAAGGACTCGCTGCGCAACATCGAGGCGACCGGGCAGTTCGTGGTCAACTTCGCGCCCGAGCCGCTCTTCGAGCAGATCAACGAGACCGGCGCGGACTACCCGCAGGACATCAGCGAGTTCGCGGCGGCGGGCATCGAGACCGAGCCCAGCCTGCGCGTCAAGCCGCCGCGGGTGGCGGCCGCGCCCGTCGCCTTCGAGTGCGAGGTGCACAGCACCCTCGGGATCGGCGACTCCACGCTCGTCCTCGGCCGGGTGGTGCACGCCGTGGTCTCCCCGGAGGTCATGGTCGACGGACACCCCGAGATCACCAAGCTGCGGCCGCTCTCCCGGCTCGGCAAGGACGAGTGGGGGACGCTGGGCGAGGTGCGCGAGCTGCCGCGGGTACGGTACGCGGACCGGCGGCAGGCCGAAGACGCCAAGGGCCTTTCGTAGCAAGGTGAAGCGAGGGTTTTGCGCCGTGTAGGGCTGCGGCCACTTCCGCAACACCGCGGTGTCTGAGACTCTCCAGTGCCCAGGACCGGGGCACTGGAGGTGTCATGACCGCATCCGCGCGTTGGTCGCTCAGCCGTCGGGTCGCGCTACGGGCCGCAGCCCTGGCGGCGGCCGTCGTACCGCTGTCGGTGCACGCAACGGGGACGGCCCGGGCCGCAGGCGACGGCCGGGGCCGCCGCCTGCGGACCATGTCCTTCAACCTGCGCTACGCCTCCGACTCCCGCCCCCACTCCTGGGGCGAGCGGCGTCCCGTCATGCGGGAACTGCTGCGCCACGAGTCCCCGCACCTGCTGGGCACCCAGGAGGGCCTGTACGGCCAACTCCAGGACATCGCCGAGGACTTGGGGGAGGGCTACGCCTGGCTCGGCACGGGCCGGGCGGGCGGCAGCCGGGACGAGTTCATGGCGGTCTTCTACGACGTGCGACGACTCAAGCCGCTCGAATACGACCACTTCTGGCTCTCCGACACCCCGTACGTCATCGGGTCGGCGACCTGGGGCAACACCGTGATCCGCATGGTGACCTGGATCCTCTTCCGCGACCTGCGCACGGGCGGCCGCTTCTACGCGCTCAACACCCACCTCGACCACCTCAGCCGGCACTCCCGCGAGCGCTCCGCCGCCCTGATCACCGCACGGCTGCGCGGCCTGGACCCGGCGCTGCCCCGCATCGTGACCGGCGACTTCAACGTCGCCGCACACAAGAACCCGGTCTACACCGCCCTGCTCAACAACGGTGCCCTGGTGGACAGTTGGGAGGTGGCACGGGAGCGCAGCGCGCAGTACGCCACCTTCCACGGCTACCGGCCGCTGGTGCCGGACGGCGACCGCATCGACTGGATACTCACCTCGCCCACGGTCCGCACACACCGAGCGGAGATCAACACCTTCTCCCGCGGCGGCCAGTTCCCCAGCGACCACCTGCCGGTTCAGGCGTCCTTGGAGCTGTGAGCGGACCCGCGGACGCGCAGCCCGCCCAGCAGGTCGCGCGTCGCCTCCGCCACCGCGTCCACCGCCTGGTCGAAGACCTCGCGGTTGTGCGCGGCGGGCGCCCGGAAGCCGGAGATCTTGCGTACGTACTGCAGCGCCGCCGCCCGGATGTCCTCATCGGTCACCTCGGGGGTGGCGGGCGGCCGCAGGGTCTTGATGCTTCTGCACATGGGACCCAGTGTGCGCCCCACGCGGCCCCCGGTCACCTCAGCCCGGTGACCCGCAGGGTGATGTTCAGGCGGCCGCTGCCCAGGCCGGTGGCCGGGTCGCCGGTGCCGGGCAGCACCTTGGGCACGCCGTGGTACGCGAAGCGGGACGGCCCGCCGAAGACGAACAGATCGCCGGAGGCCAGCTCGACGTCGGTGTACGGCCGACCGCGGTTCTCGGTGTTGCCGAAGCGGAAGACGCAGGTGTCGCCGATGCTGAGGGAGACCACCGGGGCGCCGGAGTGCTCCTCCTTGTCCTGGTGCATGCCCATCCGGGCCTGCCCGTCGTAGAAGTTCACCAGTGCCGCGTCCGGCGTGTAACCGGCCGCCGGCCCGAAGAGGTCCTCCCCGCCTTCCCCCGCACCGGCTTCGGCGACCGCCGCCCGCCCCAACTCCACCATCCAGTGCGGGAGTTCCAACACGCGGGCGCCATTGACGTCATCGGCGGTGCGGGAGTACGCGTACGGCCGCCAGTGCCAGCCCAGGCACACCGTCTGCACGGACATCACCCCGCCGCCCGGCAGCGCGGTGTGCCGGATGGGCACCGGTCCACGGGCCCACTGGCGGCACGCCGCCACCAGCTCCCGCTGCCGCGCGGGCCCCAGCCAGCCCGGCACATGCACCGCGCCCGGCGCCACCCGGGCCCGGCCGCGCGCCTGCGGCCCGAAGCCGGGCAGGGGGATGTTCATCGCCACCGCTCCTCACCTGCGCACAACTCCTGCATGACCACGTTACGCCGCATCGTGGAAGACCAGCCCGAGCGCATGGCGACGCCCCGTACGCACCGTGCTCACACCGTGGCGCACCGGCCCGGCGGACCAGCCGCGGGCGCCGCGCACCGGGCGGTCGCGGGTGGTGAAGACCAGGCCGTGCCCCTGGCGCAGCACCGTGGAGGTGCCCCGGGACTGGGCCCGGGGCCGCTGCTCGACGAGCAGGAACTCCCCGCCCGTGTAGTCGCTGCCCTGCTCGTCCAGGCCGATGACGACCTGGAGCGGGAAGACCAGGTCCCCGTACAGGTCGCGGTGGAGCGCGTTCCAGTCGCCCTGCCCGTAGCGCAGCAGGATGGCGGTGGGCTTGGTCTGGCCCGCCGCGTGGCACATCCGCAGCCACTCCTCAAGGGTGTCCGGCCAGGGGGCGGGCCTGCCGAGTTTGGCGGCCCAGTCGCGGGCGATGCTCAGCAGATGCGGGTAGAAGGCCGCCCGCAGGCGCTGTACGGGGTCGGGCAGGGGGCGGGCGAAGTAGCGGTACTGGCCGGAGCCGAAGCGGTGCCGCGCCATGTCGACGGTGGACCGGAAGCGGTCCGCCTCGTCGTACAGGGCGGATATCTCCCGGCACTCCCGCGCGGTCAGCAGCTGCGGCGTCAGCGCGCAGCCGTACGCGTTGAGCTCGTCGGCCAGGGCGGCCCAGTCGGCGCCGCGGACGGCGCTGTCGAGGGGGGCGTTCATCGGTGTCTCCACAAGAGCTGAGCGGGATCGGGCTGGCCTCGGGGCCGATCTCGGGGTCGGGCTCGGGGCCGGAGGGAGGCGTCAGACGAGCGTCGGCTGCAGCGCGCCCTCGTGGGTGAGCAGCGCCGTCTTGCGCTCGACGCCCGCCGCGTAGCCGCGCATCGAGCCGTCCGCGCCGATGACGCGGTGGCAGGGGCGGACCAGCAGCAGCGGGTTCGCGCCGACCGCGGCGCCCAGTGCGCGGACCTCCGAGCGCGGCACCCCGATCCGGTCGGCCAGCTGCCCATAGCTGATCGTGCTGCCGTACGCAATGGACTCCAGGCCCCGCCACACGCGCTCCTGGAAGTCCGTGCCACGGGTGGTGAACTCCAGCTCGAAGCGGGTCAGTTCACCGGCGAAGTACGCGCGGATCTGGCGTACGGCCTCGGCGAAGGCGGCGGGTGAGGGGCGCAGGCCGGGCTCGACCGTCGCCGCGCCCCTCTGCTGCGGCATGGAGAGCGAGGCCAGGGCGAGGCCGCCCGGCGCGCTCTGCGACTCCTCGCCGGTCAGCAGCAGCTCGCCGACGGGGCTGTGCAGTGTGGTGTGCAGGGTCGTGCGGTGCGGTGCCATGGACCCGTCCTCTCCTCGTTCTCCGGTCTCCCTGTTCACCTGCGAGTCTGCGCCGGAAGCAGAGCCGGTACCGGCGGGAATCGGACGTCGCGCCGGCGATCGCGGGGTACGGGGACGGGGAGAGGGCGGGCAGGGGCGATGAGGTACGGGGAGAGGCGGTACGGAGAGAGGGCAGCGCGGGGTGCGGTGCCTACCGCAGCTCGACCTCGAAGACGCTGTCGGAGCCGCTGGGCCGGCCGCCACCGGCGTCGGCGTTGGTCGTGGCCAGCCACAGGGCGTTCTTGCCCGGGACGGTCTCGACCGTGCGCAGCCGCCCGTAACTGCCGGTGTAGTACGCCCGGGGTGTGCCGGTCTCCGTACCGTCGACGGCGATGCGCCACATCCGCTGGCCGCGCATGGCGGCCACGTACAGCGCGCCGTCGGCGTAGGTGACCGCGCTGGGGGAGGCCTGGCTGACCGGCCACTGGCGCTTGGGGTTGGTCATGCCCGGGGTGGTGCAGGTGCCCTCGCAGGTGGGCCAGCCGTAGTTCTTGCCGGGCTCGACGAGGTTCAGCTCGTCGTAGCGGTTGTTGCCCAGCTCGGCTTCCCACAGGCGGCCCTGGGGGTCCCAGGTGATGCCCTGCGGGTTGCGGTGACCGTAGGAGTAGACGAGGGTGCCGAACGGGTTGCCGGGAGCGGGCTTTCCGTCGGCGGTCATCCGCAGGATCTTGCCGTTGAGGGAGGCGCGGTCCTGCGAGCTGCTCGGGGTGAGCGCGTCGCCGGTGGTGGCGTACAGATAGCCGTCCGGGCCGAACTTCAGCCGCCCGCCGTTGTGGAACCTGGCCTTCTTGATGCCGGTGACCAGCGCCTTGTAGTCGCTGAGCGAGCTGCCGTCGTACGTCATACGGGCGATGCGGTTGCCCTCGGGGGCGGTGTGCATCACGAAGATGTGGTGGTCGCTGCTCCATGACGGGGAGACGGCGATGCCCATCAGGCCGCCCTCGCCGTTGGTGGTCACGACGTCCGGGACCTTGCCGACCGCCTTCTTGGCGCCGGTGGGGGAGAGGGTGAAGACGCTGAAGGACTCGCGCTCGGTGATCAGCGCCGAGCCGTCGGGGAGCCAGCTCAGGCCCCAGGGGATGGTCCAGCCTGAGGAGACGGTCCTGATGGCGCCGGGCTCGGAGGCGGGGCTGTTGCTGGTGGCGCTGGTGGCGTCGGCGGTGGTCGCGGTGCCGGGAGTGGCGGCACCCAGGAGCAGTCCGGCGGCCAGTGCGGTGGCGGCGGCGGTCGCGGTCATGGCGTGGCGGGCGGCTCTGGTACGTGTGCGCATGGGGTCCTCCGGGTCAGGAAGGTGCGAGGCGGCATTCCCTCGGGGGCTCCCGGTCGACTTCGCCCAGGGGGCGGGTGGGGCCGGCGGGACTGTGGCCTTCGGGTGGGGGGTATGAAGGGCGGGCGACAGTGGCGGCCGGGCGGACAGGAAAGTTTCCTGTTGGTTCGGCGGGAAAATACTGCTGTGACTGCCGAGGGTCAAGAGGTTCGAAGGTAGGAGGTATCCATCGGAGGAGGCGGATGGGCGAAGCCGGTGATCCTGAGGATGGCCGTACGGTATGTGAACCGCCTTGGCATATGCGCGATGTGAAGGCTGCCCTCCTCCGCTATGCGGTGGCGACGGCTCCAATGATCGGACCATTTTGCCCACCGCCCCATTGACCGCGCCCCCGTCGGCTCGCGATTCTTCGAGACAACACGAGGCAACGCGACGCAGCATGGTGCAGCGGCGCAGCAGCGGTAGCGCGGCGCCGCCCGGGCAACACCGTCCAGGAGCGGTTCACGCCGGACAACACCGTCCAGCAGTTCACACAGGGCGGTGTGCGCAAGACAGTTCACAAGGCAGTTCACACAGGACAGTTCACGCAAAGCAGTTCACGCAAGGCCGTCCGTCCCCTGCACGACAGCGTTCATCGCACGACGTCCCCCCGTAGGGCAGTCCACCACTCCACAGCGCGCCGACGACGCCAGGCCGGCCACGCGCCGACGGTGCCGCAACACAAAGGCAGGTTCCCCCACATGAACGACGCCATCGACCCGACCCGGCCCCTGACGCAGGACCCGGCCACGGCACACCCCCGTACCGATCCCGTCGCCCCCCGCCCCGAAGCCGCGGCCTGGGTGACACCCGGCTACACGGTCGTGGAGACCGCACTCGAAGTCACCGCCTACTCCCTCGCCACCCGCTGACCGGCCCGCCATGCTGCTGCGGGTACTGGGCACCGCGGCGGGCGGCGGCCTGCCTCAGTGGAACTGCGCGTGCCCCGGTTGTGCCGGGGCACGCGCCCACCCCACCTGGCGCCGCCGCCATGCCTCGCTCGCCGTACGGGCCGCCGAAGGCCGCTGGTACATCGTCAACGCCACCCCCGACATCGCCGACCAGATCGAGGCCTGCCCCGACCTCCACCCCGGCCCCGAGCCACGGCACACCCCACTGGCCGGAGTGGTCCTCACCGACGCCGAACTCGACCACACCCTGGGCATCGCCCGCCTGCGCGAGGCGGACCGCATCGAGGTTCTGGCCACCGGGCCGGTCCGCAGGGCGCTGTGCGACCGCGCTCACCTGGACGAGATCCTGCGGCCGTACGCGCCCATCGAATGGCGGGAGTTGAAGGATGCGGCCATACCCCTGACCGGCGAAACCGAAGGAGCCGCGGCTTCCGGCGGCGCCGACGTGGAGATCGCCGCCATCCCCGTCTCCGTCAAACGCCCCCGGTACGCGGCCGAAGCCGACCCCGCCGCCACGGCCGACACCGCCCCCTGGGTGGTGGCCCTGCACCTGCGCGATCGCCGTACCGGACGCAGCGCCGTCTACGCCCCCGCCCTCGCCGCCTGGCCCGACCGGCTCCAGGAGGCCGTGTCCGGCGCCGACTGCGTCATCGTCGACGGCACCTTCTGGGACGACGACGAGCCACGCAGGACCGGAATCTCCAGCCGTTCCGCCACCGGCATGGGGCATCTGCCCATCGACGGCCCGGACGGCACCGCGCGGCTCCTCGCCCCCCTGGCCGGTACGGCGCGCTGCTTCTACACCCACCTGAACAACACCAACCCCCTCGTGGACCCCGGCGCGCCGCAGCACAAACTGCTGGCCGAACGCGGCATCGCCGTGGCCGCCGAAGGGATGGAGATCGCGCTATGAGCACGCCGCTGGAGGAACGGCTGCGGGCCGTCGCCCGCGACCACTACCACGACCGCCACCCCTTCAACCTCCGCATGCACCAAGGCGACTTGACCGCCGACGAACTGCGCCGCTGGATCACCAACCGCTTCCACTACCAGCGCCACATCCCCGTCAAGGACGCCCTGATCACCGCCAAACTCACCACACCCGCGCTGCGCCGTATGTGGCTGCGCCGCATCCAGGACCACGACGGCACACACGACGGCGAGGGCGGCATCGAACGCTGGCTGCGCCTCGGCGAGGCCGCCGGGATCGAACGAGGCGTACTGCAGGACGAGTCGAACGTCCTGCCCGGCGTCCGCCTCGCCGTCGAGGGCTACGTCAACTTCTGCCGCCTCGGCACACCACTGGAGGCCGTGGCCGCCTCCCTCACCGAACTCTCGGCCCCGGACATCATGCGCACCCGCATCGACGCCTTCGAACGCCACTACCCGTGGATCGAGCCCGAGGGTCTGGCGTACTTCCGCGGCCGCCAGAGCCAGGGCCGCCGGGACAGCAAGGAAGCACTGGCCCTGGTCCTGGAGTGGGCCAAAACCGATGACGACCGGCAACGGGCGGTAGCCGCCCTGAAGTTCAAGTGCGAGGTGCTGTGGTCACTGCTGGACGCGGTGGAACACGGTGGCGGTCCGGAGGGGGCGGCGTGAGGGGGGCCGGAGGGCGGGGGCCCGGCGCGGGGCCTGCCGGAGGTGCCGGTACGGATTGCTGTTCGGGTTCCCGTACGGACGGCCGTACGGAGGGCTGGCGTCCCGCGTTGTCGCCCGCCGTCCTGCTGCGCCACGACCGGGTACGCGACACCGACCTCCTGGTGCTGCCGGAGCGCGTCGTGGTGCTCACCGGCCAGGCGGGAGCGATCCTGCGCCTGTGCGACGGAGACCGCGAAGTGCCCGACATCATCCGTGAGTTGAGTGCTCGCTTTCCCGGAGCGCCGGTCGCCGACGACGTACCGGAGTTCCTCCAGCGGGTACGCGGGGAGGGCTGGCTGACATGACAGCACCGGACCCCGCACATCCGCCGGACCCCGCTCTCCCGCCGGACCCCGTACCCCCACCTGCCCCGCCCCGCCCCTGGGCCCTCCTCGCGGAACTGACCCACGGCTGTCCGCTGCACTGCCCGTACTGCTCCAACCCCACCGAACTCATCCGCAGATCACAGGAACTGACGGCAGATCAATGGATGGACGCCCTCCGCCAAGCGGCCGACCTCGGCGTCGTCAGCACCCACCTCTCCGGCGGAGAACCCCTCCTGCGGCCCGACCTGGCGCGGATCGTCGAGGCCGCCGACCGCGCGGGCATCCACACCCAGCTCGTCACCAGCGGCGTCGGGCTCACCGAGCGGCGGCTCGGCACCCTCACCGACGCCGGCCTGCGCAGCGTTCAACTGTCCGTACAGCACGCCGACCCCGGCACCTCCGACCTCATCGCCGGCCACCGCTCCTTCTCCGCCAAGGAGCGCGCCGCCGAACTCGTACGGGCCGCCGGCCTGCCCCTCGGCCTCAACGTCGTACTGCACCGCCACAACCTCGACGCCCTGGACGCCCTCATCGACCTGGGCCTGTCCTGGGGCGTGTCCCGCATCGAGCTGGCCAACACCCAGTTCTACGGCTGGGCCCTGCGCAACCGTGCCGCACTCCTGCCGGGACGCGAACAGCTCGACCGCGCACGCTCCACCGTGCAGCGGCGACGCGCCCAACTCCCCGACTTCGTAGAGCTGGTGTGGGTCCTGCCCGACTACTTCGACGGCGTGGCCAAACCCTGCATGGGCGGCTGGGGCGCGGTCTCCCTCACCATCGCCCCGGACGGTACGGTCCTGCCCTGCCCGGCTGCCGCCGCCCTCCCGGACCTGGACCCGCCCAACGTGCGCGACCACTCGCTGGCATGGATCTGGGACCACTCCAAGGCCTTCAACCTCTACCGGGGCGACGCGTGGATGCGCGACCCCTGCCGCACCTGCGCCCTGAAGGAACGCGACTTCGGCGGCTGCCGCTGCCAGGCCCACGCGCTCACCGGCGACGCCACCCGCACCGACCCGGCCTGCGCCCTCTCCCGGGACCACGCACTGCTCCGCTCCTTGACGGACACCACGGCCGCCACCACCGACACGACCCCCGGCCGCCCAACTCGCCAACTGGGTCACCCCCGCACTCCCACAAGAAGCCCCGCCGCGTCCCCCTGACGTCGACCTTCGCTCGCCCGTGCCGCAAAACGGCCGCGCGACCGCATCCATCACCACGCTCACAAAGCCGGCGTACGACATACGACTGTCGCCACAGTCACCCGACACCGCCCCGTACGCGGCCCTAAGATCGCCCCTCATGAGCCTTGACCGTGCCACCAGATGCCGCCACAGCATCACCCAGTTCACCCGAATACACTCGCCGCCCCCGGCCTGCTACACCTACCGCACCATCGACCAGGTCCCCGCCCACGACACAGCCCGAGCCCGCGCGATTATGCGCGAACTGCCCACGGTGCACGGCGTGCAGGAGCATTCCCCGACTCCGCGCTCGGGGAGGACGGAACCGGCTCCTACAACCTCGACCCGGTCTTCGAAGATCCGGACAGCTTGAACTGGGGCGAGTTCTCAATCTGACCGCCTGCGCCCTGACCCGCCGTGGCCGACTCGTCAACCCACAACCCACAACTCATGACGACACCGGAGGCAGCAGCACAGCATGCAGGTATACATCAGCGCGGACATGGAGGGCGTGAGCGGTCTCGTCGACGCCGAGGACGTACAACTGGGCGGCCGGGACTACGAACGCGGCCGGGTGATGATGACCGAGGACGTCAACGCCGCCGTACGCGGCGCACTCGCGGCGGGCGCGACCCGCGTTCTGGTCAATGACGCCCACAGCTCCATGCGCAATCTGCTCTCCGACCGGATCCACCCCGAGGCCGAGCTGATACGCGGTACGCACAAGGTGATGAGCATGCTGGAGGGCCTGGACTCGGGCTTCGACGCCGCACTGTGCGTGGGCTTCCACGCGCGTGCCGGGACCTTAGGCGTCCTCAGCCACAGCTACATGGGCCACGAGATCGAGGACATGTGGCTCGACGGCCGCCCCATGGGCGAGATCGGCTTCGCGCACGCCACTGCCGCTGCCCTCGGCGTGCCCGTGGTGATGCTATCCGGCGACGACGTCGCCTGCGGCGAAGTCACGGCCTGGGACCCCACGGTGGCCACCGCCACCGTCAAATACGCCCGCGCCCGCTTCGCCGCCCGCCTGCTCCCGCCCGACGAGGCACGCAAAGCAATCGAGCACGCCGCAAGCGAAGGTGTCCGCCGCGCCTACGCCCGCCCCCGCCCCACCCCGTCCGACGACCCGGCAACCCTGGCCGTCCGCTGGCAATCCTCCTCCGTGGCAACCCAGTTGCTCTCCATCCCGGGCGTCACCCTGCGCGACTCCCGCACCGTCGAGGCCACCGGCCCCACACCGGACCTCTTCCGCCTCTTCGTCGTCTTCATGCGCGTCGCCACAACCCTGACCAACCAACACCCTTACTGCTGATACCCGCACCCACCTTTCAGAGCGCGATAGGCCGATACCTCAAGGCCTCATCGACGATCTCCTCCGCAGACGCGTCCTGCCGCGCGTCTGCGGGACGGAAAATCAGGTCACTGACCCGAGGATGCACCACATTCCCCCGGAGAAGCCGCAGGTAATAGCCAATCTCCGAATCCGCACCAAGCAACCTGCGGACAATCTCGACGAGTTCGTCCCTCGTCATATCTGCCACACGAGGATGCGCCGGCCGAGCCACCTCCCTGGCCCGCCCCGCCCCGCCCCGCTCCCCGCCCAACCGCCCTCCTCCTCGCAGGCCCCGCCGCCGCAGAACCAGGCCCGGGAGAAGTACTGCCCCACCCTGGGCCCGACGTCCTGATACGGCTCCCCGCGTGGATCGGCGACGGGGGAGCGGTGACCGGCGGCGCGAGCACGGGGCGCCCCACCGTAACGGTCGGCTGCACGGCGGCGGCGACGTCGACGTCACCGCGTCGAACCAGACGATCCGATGGGGCCTGACCGCCACACAGAAGGACTGACGTAGTCCCAACGGGCTGCCGCCGGGTCCTCCGTACCGCCACACTGTGAGGTACGACTTCGCGACAACTCGCCACCGGGGGACGGATGCGGGACAACGCTTCGGTGCGAACCGACCACACGGACGGCGAGTTGAACGTACTGCTGGTCATCGCGCCCGACCCCGAACTGGACCCGGAGGAGAGCGAACAGCTGACGCGCCGCCTGCGGTACGAGATCGTCGAGCTGGACGTCGAATCGGTCCGCCCCGGGCCCAGCGGTGCTGTCCCCGACGGCGCGAAGGGCATCGACCCGGTCACCGTCGGGGCCCTCGTGGTGGCGCTCAGCGCATCCGGCGGCGTACTCACCGCGCTCGTCGAAACCCTGCGCGACTGGCTCGGCCGGCACTCCGCACGGCATCGCGTCTCGGTGACGATCGACGGCGACACGATCGAACTGGAGCGGGCGTCCGACGCCGAGCGCCGAGCACTGGTCGACGCGTACATCCGCCGCCACACCGACAGTTAGCCGTGCGCCGCCGACTGGCGCCGCTGATCGCCACGTACACCTACACGACGCGGACTCGCTCGCCGAGGCACTGCGGGATCCATCCGTCGCCGGGTCCCAGGCCACCACGCTGGTCAACGACCCCCACTGTGCCGTCGGCGAGTCCATCGGCGACTTCTACCGAGGCCGCCGCCGCGACGACGACCTGACCCAGCCGCACTCCACAACCGGCCAAGGCCCAAGGACGACGACGCCCGGCTCTACCTGACCATGACCAACACCCCACGCCACAGCCCGCTGTTCACCGCACCATCCGCCGACCAGATCGACACCAGACCATAGAGGGCCGCGTCTCGCGCCAGAAGCGGCCCATCCTCGACTGCTGCCACAGCGGCGCCATCCCTGCAGGTCGCGTCACCAAGCCCGCCGGACCAGACCCCCGCCGAGCCCACCTCGCACACCACCGCCCACCGCCACCGCCACGCCCGCTCCCCGCACACCAACGCCACCACGTACGAGAATGTCGCCATGCACACCTTCGCGGACCGGCTCGACAGCGCATGGGAATGGTGGTCCGCCGCCATCGAGGACTCACAGGAAGGGCGCTGGGTCCGCAATGCCGTCGAACGACAAGTGATGGCCGACATCCAGGCAGCCACCAGCGCCCTCCACGACGGACGCTTGCCCCCGTTCACCGACGACTCGTGGCACGTCCGCATCGGACGCATCGCCAACTGGGCCGGCGTACTCCGCCTGGCCGCCCGCGCAGGCGGCTGGGAACTCGACCCCGTCGTAGGCCACCACCCGAAGCACCCGGCAGGCATGCCCGAACTGCTCTCCGCCATCTACGCGATCGGTGAGCAGGGCGAACTATGGAGAAAGCAACTCCTGAAGGGCATGCCCCCACCGGAAGCCGAGATCGCCAAAGCCGAGACCTTTCTGACCGGCCCAGGCTCCATCGAAGACCTCGAGCAGTTCTTCTACGACTGAAAGCCGCTCAGCAGCAGACGCACGAGTCGGGGTCCGGGCTCGGGCAGCCGTCCCCGGCCTGCGCAGGAGCCGCAAAGGCGAGCCCGGTGCCCAGCACCACCGCTGCGGTCATGAGCCCGACGCGCTTGAACCACTTCATGCTGATCACCCAGCCTCTGTGTCCAATGGCTCTTCTGTTCTACCGCAGGACGGCGCGAGTCGGGGTCGGAACCAACGGGTTCCGGGCAGGCACACATGCCTGCGGTGGTCTCGGCTGTTGACCGTAATCCGGTGAGGGATTCGGCGAGGGCGTGGAGTTCGACGGCGTACTCCCAGGTGTACCCCCATCACGCGGAGCAGGGCCGCCAGAAGTGTGCGCTATCCATCCCACCGGGACATCAACGCATTGCTGCCCAGCGCAGGCTTCGGCCGAGGCACCCCGCTCTGCGCGGCACTCGGGATGCCGGGCGGCTGATGTGCGGTGATCATGATGGTATGAGCGTTCCTGTGCGTGCCGGGTCGGTGCCGGGTTCTGCGGCCCCGCTGGTGCTGGTGACCGGGGCCACCGGTTATCTCGGGGGGCGGCTGGTGCCGGAGCTGCTGGAGGCGGGGTACCGGGTGCGCTGCCTGGCCCGTACGCCCGCCAAGCTGCGGGACCACGTGTGGGCGGACCGGGTGGAAACGGTGCGCGGGGATGTGACCGATGAGGACTCGCTGCGGCGGGCCCTGGAGGGCGTACAGGTCGCCTATTACCTGGTCCATGCCCTGGATGCCGGGTCCGGTTTCGAGGAGACCGACCGGCGGGCGGCCCGCCTGTTCGGCGAGCAGGCTCGCGCCGCCAAGGTGGGCCGGATCATCTACCTGGGCGGGCTGACCCCGGCCGGGATCCCCGCGAGCGAGCTCTCGGCGCATCTGCGGTCCCGCAACGAGGTGGGCCGCATCCTGCTGGAGAGCGGGGTGCCGACCGCGGTCCTGCGGGCCGCGGTCATCATCGGTTCGGGCTCGGCCTCCTTCGAGATGCTGCGTTATCTGACCGAGCGCCTGCCCATCAGCATCACCCCCAGCTGGATCCGCACCCGGGTGCAGCCCCTGGCCGTACGCGATGTGCTGCGCTACCTCGTCGGCTGCGCCGGCCTGCCCGCACAGGTCAACCGCGCCTTCGACATCGGCGGCCCGGACGTGCTCACCTACCGCGCCCTGATGCAGCGCTACGCCGCCGCGGCCGGCCTGGCACGCCGCATCATCCTCTCGGTGCCGCTGCTCACCCCGCGCCTGTCCAGCTACTGGGTCGGGCTCGTCACCCCGGTCCCGCATGCCCTGGCCCGCCCGCTGACCGAATCCCTGCGCCACGAAGTCACCTGCCACGAACACGACATCGCCCACTACCTGCCGGACCCGCCCGGCGGCCTGACCGGCGTGGACGACGCCCTGCGCCTGGCCCTCAAACGTATCCGCGAGGCGAACGTCACCACCCGCTGGACTTCCGCCGCACTGCCCGGCGCCCCCAGCGACCCGCTGCCCACCGACCCGGACTGGGCCGGCGGCTCCCTCTACACCGATCACCGCGAACGCCCCGTGGCCGCGCCGCCCGAGACGCTGTGGCACATCATCGAAGGCATCGGCGGCACCAACGGCTGGTACTCCGCCCCACTGGCCTGGGCCGCCCGCGGCTGGCTCGACAAACTCGTCGGCGGCGTCGGCCTGCACCGCGGCCGTCGCGACCCCACCCGTCTGCGCGCCGGCGACACCCTCGACTTCTGGCGCGTGGAAGAGATCGAGCCCGGACGGCTGCTGCGGCTGCGCGCGGAGATGCGCCTGCCCGGCCGCGCCTGGCTCGAACTGCGCGCGGACCAGGACCCGGACGGCGGCACGGTGTACCGCCAGCGCGCTCTGTTCCACCCCCGCGGCCTGGCCGGCCACGCCTACTGGTGGGCCGTCGCCCCTTTCCACGCCCTGGTCTTCGGTGGCATGGCCCGCAACATCACCACCGCCGCCGAGACAGCCACCGCCCGACAACAGCCCGCCCGGTAACCGAGCCAAGGACGAGCGCCGCAGTTCGGGTGCGCCGGCAGGCCGTGCCAGCACCGGCAACTGCTCGTGGTCCGACGGCTGAGGAAGGCGCCCCATTCCCCGCGCCGAGGCGGCCGCTCCGCCTGGGGAACCGGTCCCAGCCGAGGCCAGGAGCAGGGCAAGGGCGACCTGTCGGGCCTCGACGGGCCCGTCAAGCCTCCCGCTTCGCGCCGCCTGGTGACACCGGTTCGCGCAGCCGTTTCCCAGCGAGCAAGCCTGAGGTTCACAGACCTCATTCAAGATCTTCGACAGGGTCGGACGCTCGGAATCTTCAGCGTCAGCTCCTGCATCACACGCTCGCTCATACCGGCGCCACAGGTCTGCCATCGGCATGAGCACAACCGCCTCGCTCCTCGGCGGCCACGTGAACCGTGCCCAGCGTGCGGATGCCTGTGGCGCGGCTCAGGTTGTGGTGGTGCTTCTGGTCGGTGCTGGTCGGTCGGTGGTGTCCGGGGACACTGCGGCGTGTACGGCTTGGTGGACGGCTCGGGCCAGGCGGGCGCCCCATAGTGAGCGCGGTCCGGCGAAGGTGTGGACGGGTTCTTCGGGGTGTGCGGTGCGGGCGGCGATGCATAGGGCGTCGGTGGGGGTGCCGGAGCAGTCGTGGCCGGCGTCGAGCAGGGCCTGCACCTTGGCCTCGGTGGCGGTGGCCACCGCGTTGACGAGGGCGGCGTCGGACAGGGCCACGGGGAGCGCGGCGACGATGTTGATCGTGCCGGGCGCCGGCTGCGCCAAAGTGCCCTGGGCGGGTGAGGCGGCCCATCCCCGTACCTCGATGCCGGCGGAGACCATGGCGGCGGCACCGGCGTCGTGCGCGTGCCCGTAGTGGGAGACGTCGGCGGCGGTCATCAGGCCCACGCCCGGTCCGCGGACGCCGGCGTCGTGGGCCAGTGTGGCGAGGTGCCGGTCGGGGTCGGTGCGTCGGTAGCCGTGGGCGACCTGGGCGTTCAGGACCCAGTCCCGCTCGCCGATGCCGCCGCCGAGTACGGCGCTGCTGACCATCCGCCACCCGGGTCCCGCCCGCCACAGCAGGGCGTGCAGCCGCTGCCCGTCCTCCACACGGGTCACGAGCTGCGGGCGCAGCATCCCGGCAGCAGTGCGGGGCGGGGGTATGACAGCGGTCACCGGCAGCGGCTCCTTGCGGGGAAGTGTTCCGGGTGATCGTACGGTCCGCAGGCGGCCTGACGGGCAGGGGTGCCGTCGTACGCTCGGGCGCTCCGGCGGATACAGCGCCAGCAGGGCCGGAAAGCCACTGCCCCGATGCGGACCGCATCTGCGCGGTGCGCCACCTCACGTGGCGCTCGGGCGTCCTGGACGACCTCTGCCGCCGCGTCCAGCACGTCACCTCCGGCACCTGGCGGGAACAGGCCCCGGCTGTGCGAGACGAGGCCAGCCGCCCTGCCGGCCCGCGTCGGCCGGCACGGTGGCGTGGTCGACCTCAACGATCAGCGGTTCGCCCCCGGGCGAGCCTGGACCGGATGCCTTTCGGATGGCCCGCCGGGGCCCGTGGCATCTTCACCACCTGTCGGCCGCGCGCACACCGGCCAGGGTTCAGTGACA
Organism: Streptomyces sp. UF-297; assembly: GCF_058245575.1. NCBI lineage: Bacteria > Bacillati > Actinomycetota > Actinomycetes > Kitasatosporales > Streptomycetaceae > Streptomyces > Streptomyces sp. UF-297. The sequence goes on from NZ_JBSIBZ010000063.1 coordinate 20,013, forward strand.
CGGACCGCGCTCGCGCACACCTTGTCGCAGAAGGGGCGGCCAGGTGCCCCTCGCCGTTGTCCTGGCCGACCCCACCGGCTCCGGCGGGACCACCGTCGCTCGGGCCCTGGCGGGCCGCGGCTTTCTCCGGCTGGCCGTGGACGAGGAAGTACACCGTCTGCACGGCAGGTACGGCGTGAACCGTCCCGAGCAGACCCACTTCGAGCGGGAACGCCTCGTGGTCGAGGTGATCCGGTGAGACCGGCGTCGTTGGCGGCGTCGGCAGCGTCGCAGGCGCCGAGATCGTACAGATCAAGGAAGACACCGAGACCGTACAGATCAAGGAAGACCAAGACGGCCGGACGGCCGATGTCTCCCTTGAAGAGATCACGAAGAGGTGATCCCCATGACCACCGCCGTGGAGCCGTGCAGTGCGGTCCAGTACTCGTCCACCGGGTCGACGGTGCCGCCGTCGGTCACCAGGCCGAGGTAGCCGTCCGGGCGGACCAGCATCAGGGTTCCGTCGGTCGCGTCGTATCCGGCACGGATGTGCCCGTGGCTGTCGATCAGCGCGTGTCGGCTGGCCGACTGGCCCGGCTGGATCACGACGTGGGCGTGGAGGGCGGGGCCGTATCGGTCGTTGAGTGCCGTGACGGTGTGCGTGTGCGCGGCGCCGAAGGCCAGGAGGGTCCAGTGCGGGCCGTGGAACAGGTCGAACAGTCGCGTCGGTCGGCCGTCGGCCGTGGTCGCAGGTGCGTCCGGTGCCCGGTCGCCTGCCCTGATCGTGCCGGGGCGGGTGCGGTCGTCGCGGGAGAGCGGACCGGTGCGGTAGTTCAGGGTGAGCCCGTGCACCTCGGGGCCGCGTACGTGCGCGTCGTCGTCTCCGCGCTGGTGTTTCTCCAACAGTGCGGTGGCGATGTCCAGTGCGGTGCGGGCTGTCGCCGTCCGCTCCGGTTCGTAGCTGTCGAGCAGGAGGCCCGGGGCGCCGGTCAGTGTGGCGGCGAGCTTCCAGGCGAGGTTGTAGCCGTCCTGGATGCCGGTGTTCATGCCCTGGCCGCCGGTCGGGGGGTGCACATGCCCGGCGTCCCCGGCGAGGAAGACCCGTTGCTCGCGGAACCGCTCGGCCAGCCGGGTGTTCGACCGCCAGGTGGTGTGCCAGGTCACCTCACGCACCAGGATGTCGTCCCTGCCGGACGACTCGGTGATCTGCCGCTGCAGGTAGTCGCGGATCGACTCGTCCTGTACGGCCGGTGGGCGCGCTGCGACGACGAACAGGTCGGTTCCGGCCAGCGGTACGGCCGAGACCCGGGCGTCACCGTTCAGCCAGATCCGGCCGTGGTCGTGGCCGAGCCCGTCCACTTGGGCGTCCGCGAACAGCATCGTGGTGGCGTCGTCGGTCTCGCCGTGGAAGGCGATGCCCAACCGCTTGCGCACCGTACTGCGCCCGCCGTCCGCGCCCACCAGATACCGGGCGCGCACGGTCTCGGTCGCCCCGCCGGCGACCAGTGTCGCGGTCACACCGTCGGTGTCCTGGGTGAAGTCGACCAGTTCGGTCGACCGCTCCACGTGGGCACCGAGTTCGGCGAGCCGCTCGCGCAGGATCTCCTCGGTGCGGAACTGGGGCACAAACCAGATGTTCGGATACGGCACGGACGGGGTCGGTTCGGCGGGCTCGCTCATCCGCCCTTCCCAGACGACTTTCTCGCCCTGGTAGGCGCGCATCACCGTGCCGAGATCTCCGCCGGCCAGGACCGGCTCGAGTATCCCGAGGTCGGCGAAGACCTCCATGGTTCGCGGCTGGATGCCGTCGGCGCGCGATCCTCCGAAGAACCGGTCCGCCCGATCGATGATGCGGCATCCGATCCCCCGCACTGCGAGTTCGCAGGCGAGGGTGAGCCCGGTCGGACCGGCCCCGGCGATCAGCACGTCGATATCCATCATGGTGCCCCCTGTATCCACTGTTCGTATGTCGTACGACTTCATCGTACGGCGTACTAACAACGCTAACGGTACAGTGTACGAATGGCAACAGCCGAGGACTCAGCGCTCATCTGGACCCGGCCGGAACCCGGTACCCGTCGGCCGAAGTTCACCCGCGAACAGATCGCGTCGACCGCGCTGGCGATCGCCGACAGCGAGGGCTTCGCCGCCGTATCGATGCGGCGGATCGCCGGCGAACTGGGCGCGGGCACCATGACGCTCTACTACTACGTCCGCACCAAGGACGAACTGATCGCGCTGATGGATGACGCGATCATGGGCGAGGTACTCATTCCCGCCGACGAGTTCCCGGCCCACTGGTACGACGCGCTCACCGCGGTTGGCACGCGCACCTGGGAGGTGCTGATGCGCCACCCTTGGGCCCTGCACTCCCTGCAGAACGTGCCAACCGGACCCAACGCCATGCGCCACTTCGAACAGTCACTCGCGGCCGTCGCCGACACCGACCTGAAGCCGGCCGCCAAGCTCGCACTCCTCGACATCGTCGACGACTACGTCCACGGCAACGTGCTGCGCTCAGCCGAGAGGTGCTCGGCCGGCGACCAGATGGACGACGAGGCGGCCGAGGCGGCCACACGCTTCGCCGAAACCCAGTTCACCACCGGGGAATTCCCCCACACCCAGGCATTGTTCGGCGGTGACGGCCCCCGGCAGGTAACCCCCCGCCTCATCGACGACCTGTCCGAACGCGACCGGTTCCGCCACGGCCTGTCCGCACTGCTGGACGGTGCGGCCGGCCGGATGGGACTCAGCCTGCCGCAACGGTGAGCACCGTGCCGACCGAGCGTCGGCCCGTTGAACGCGGAGCATGGGCCGGCGGCCTCTCGGTCCTGCTCCAGAGGCTTCCGCCTTCAGGTGACGTCATGACGCGGCTGGAACGAGTCCCGTCTCGGTGATGAATCCGTCGAGTAGGCCGGACTTGGCACTGCATGTGCTTCAGACGCGTGCGGGCCGGTGCAGCCGACTCGCCGATGCTGCACGGGGTCAGGTTGCCCAGCCAGTTCTTGAGGTGCGCCCGCACACCTTCGGCAGGGTTGAGGTCGGGTGCGTGCAGGAAAAACGAAAGACAGTCAGCCAGCTCCGGGCAGCAGACGGGTCGGCGACCGGGCCTGCGGCAGACCAGCCCGGCAAGCGAGATACGTCCCGAGTCGGCAGCGCGGACTGTGACACGGGGCGTGTGACCGCGCCGGGACCAGGTCCGTGCTTTGGGCGGCCGGAGCACTTGGCCCGACTCGTCGGCGAAGCACAGTCACGTGTCCTGGTCCCGCACCGTCTTTCCACGCGGGGCCAGCCCTCCTTGAACAGGCGGCCACCATGTCCTCGCCCTTTGCGCAGCCGGTCCTTTCTCCCACGCGGCGGCCAGCCAGACCCGCCAGCCGGGCTTCATCCGCGACGGACGCCCCGACGGCCCCTTGGACCGCAGAGCCGCCACACCACCCTCCCGCCGACGTGCATGCCAGGCATACGCCGACTTCCTGGACACCCGCAGCCGTCGTGCCGCCTGCGGCGGCGCCATCCCTCGTGCGAATAACTCGGCAGCCTGCAACCGAACCTGCTTCCTCTGAGCCCGCCGCTTCGCGGTCAGGCCACCCCTATCGGGATACCGCATGCAGCCGGGACGCGCCCACCAGCGAATTCGCCATCGCCCCAAGGCGAAAACCTCAGAAACGCCACATCATGATCAGAAACTTGTTCATGAGTAAGTGGTCGAGCGGCTACGAACTTGGCCAGCTCAACAGGCGCGTTCTGTGGATCGTGTTGGGCCGGTACTTCCACAGTGGAGTTGGCCGCGTCCACTGGGAGATTGCCGGGCGGTACTGGCTGGAGGTTACGCAGGCTCGGGGCAGCCTTGGGGCCCGGGAGTTCGCCAAGGCGGCCGAGGCCGGCTACCGGGCACCGGTGGAAGCGGGTGGCGTTACCCGGTCACAACTGGCTCAAGTGCTCAGTCACACTCGCGCCATCACCTCGTGGATCCGATCGCGGCAGGTACGCGAACGCAAAGGCGAGGACGTCAACTTGGAGTGGCGGGCGGAGTCGCTGGGGCGGGTGACAGCGATCCTGCGGCACCCCCTTGATCATTGGGTGATGCGCTGATTCTGGCTCCGTGTGAAGGACCTTGGTCGGGCTATGTTCCGGGGAGTAGGAGCATTCGCGGTATTCGCGACAGGAGCATATGCAGTGACGATGGACGATCAACAGGCCGTACTGCCCGACCTGGAGGTGGAGCTGACGGCTAATCGGCCACAGGCTCTGCGGGGGATGACCGCCGTCGTCACGGGGGGTACTGCGGGGCTGGGGCGACACCTGGCGGAAGGTTTCCTTGCAGCCGGGGCACGAGTCGTGTGCGGTGCGCGCGGCGCGCACGAGGTGGCGGATCTGGTGGCCGGCCATGAGGACCATGCCGCGTACGTCCCCACTGACGTACGCGACCCCGATTCGCTACGAAGGCTGATGGCCGAGGCCTCCGAGCGGTTCGGACGTCTCGACATCGTGGTGGCCAACGCCGGGATCACCCGCAACGGCAGTGTCTCCAGGCTCACTGCCGGTGACTGGCGAGAGGTGATGAACACCAACGTGGACGGTGTCTTTCACACCGTGCAGGCGGCGCTGCCGCACCTGGAGGCCGGTGGCAGCATTCTGACGGTCTCCTCGGCGATGGCGTCGCGGGCGGTGCCCGGGGCGAGTGCGTATGCCACATCCAAGGCCGCGATCGAGGCGTTCACCCGCTGTTGTGCGGTCGAGTTCGCGGCCCGCCGGATCCGGGTCAACTGCCTGTCACCCGGCATGCTGAGCGTGGGAATGGGCGAGATCGTGGGCGCGGATGAGCGACTGCGCCAGCTGTACTGGCCTCGGATGCTCGCCGGGCGAGCGGGCACCCCGCGGGAGGCGGTGGATGCGGCAGTGTTCCTGGTCAGTCCGGCTGCCTCCTATGTCAACGGGCACGTGTTTGAGGTCAACGGGGGGCTGCTGTGACGGTGCGGCTGGAGATCGACCAGGATGTGGCGTGGCTGTCCCTGGACAGGCCGCCGCTGAACCTCTTCGACACCGGCCTCCAGCTCGCTGCCGAGCGGGCGCTCCACGAGGTGGGCACCCGCTCGGGTATCCGCGCCGTGGTGTTCACCGGCTCGCACGGACACTTCTCGGCCGGCGGGGACGTCAGGGAGATGGCCACTTTGACGGTCGAGGCGGTGGCCGAGTACGCGGCCCGGATCAGCCGTCTGACCCGGGAGGTCGCCGCCCTGCCGCTGCCGGTGGTCGCCGCGGTGCAGGGGTACGCGTTGGGCGGCGGATGTGAGCTGGCGCTGGCCGCCGACTTCCGGATCTGTACGCCGACCGCCCGGTTCGGGCTGCCCGAAACCCCGCTCGGGCTGATCCCCGGTGCGGGAGGTACCCAGCGGCTGCCGCGCCTGATCGGGTGCTCCCGCGCCAAGGACATCGTCTTCTCGGGGCGGCAGGTCGATGCCGAGGAGGCTGCCCGGACCGGGCTGGTCGACCAGGTCGTGCCCGCCTCCGAGCTCCGCACCGTGGTGATGCAGTGGGTGGCGCGCTATACCGCGCATCCCGCCGCGGCTGTGGCGGCGGCGAAGCAGGCGATCGACGCGTCCTTCGAGGGGCCGCTCGCACAGGGCCTCGACCTCGAACATGATCTCTTCGCCCCGCTCCTTGCCGCAGGTGAACGAACCCGGCACTTCCACAGCTTCCAGAAGGTTCCCGCGCAGGATCCGTCCTGACCGCGGAGCACCCCCACCACGCGCATCAACTTCTCTTCCGGCAGTCGCCTGCCGCCCACCGAAAGCGCCGTCCTGATGCTCACAGCACCCAGCCCGTTCCCCTACGCCGTCGCCGGTGCCCACACCACACTGGGACCAGTGATCACCATGGACGCGTGGGCCAAGCTCGCGCGGGTCCCCAACCGACGCGAGCCCGGCAGCGCACTCGACGGCTCCTTTGTCACCCGCCTCCTCGGTATCGAGAGCAAGAGTTGGGGGCCTGACCAGTTCGCCACCCCCGAGATCGTTGCCGAGACCGCCAGGGCCGCCCTCGCCAGCGCACGCCTGGAGGCCGGCGACATCACCGCCGTCGTGGTGGTCACCTGCAACCCGTATCAGACCCTCCTGGATCAGGACGCCTTTGCCCTGATGCGCATGCTGGGCATCGCAGACCACGTACCGCCCCTGCAACTCGGCGCGGGCTGTGCGGGCCTGGCGCGGGCCGCCGCCCTCGTGGCCCAACTGGCTACCGAGCGGGCCCTGGTCATCGCCTACAGCGTCCCCAGCCGCATCAGCTTCGACGAGGACGGCGTGATGCTCCCCGCCTACCGGGACAACGCCGTCCACCCCTACGGGAAGAACCTGTGGGCGTCACCGGCACTGTTCTCCGACGCCGCGGCAGCCATGGTTTTGGAGCGCGACGAGGCCATCGACGGCCTGGTGCTGTACTCCCGCGACAGCCAGTCCTTCGGCGACGAACCCGGAGTCGACGACCCGCTGATCCACTTCCTGGGCGGCGGCACCGAGCACCCCGTCGGCGCACCGGGCTCCGTGGAACTGGCGTGCTTCGGCATGAACGCGCCCGAGATCGCCCGCTACTACAGCGGCGGCATGATGCTCAACCACCAGGCGCTGGAAACCGCCCGCCCCGGATACCTCAACCAGGTCCACCGGGTCTACACCCACCAGGCGAACCCACTCCTGGTCGAGGAGTTCATCCAGCGCACCGGCCTGACCTCGGAACAAGCCCCCAGCAACGTACGACAACTGGGCAACACCGTCTCACCCTCCACGCTGGCGCTCCTCCACGCCGACCAAGCGAACGGCAACCTCACCTACGGCGACCGGGCCTGCTTCTCTGTCGTCGGCTCCGGACCCGAACGCGGCGCGTTCATCACCCCGATCCGCATCCCCGCCCTACAGCCGCTCGAGCCACTGCCGGCATGACCCGAGGCAGCCGCCCCCGCCCATGCGCGGAGGTCGGCTGCCTCCACAGAATCCAAGACGGCCAAACCCCCGATGTACCGCCTGGCCTCACTCTCCCTGCGGGCTACGCGTTCTACGAGATCACCCGCAACGGCGAGACACTCCAGGCCGGTTACGGTGTCGCGGCCGAGTGCGAAGACAGCCGCTGCACCTCACAGATCGACCGCGGCCTCGCCCACCTGTGCGGCGAGACGCCGGGCGGCGACGAGTACGGCTGCGGCGGCTACTTCTGCTCCCGACACCTGTTCATGGCACCCGCAGACGAGGAGCGAACCGGGCAGCGCTGCGCCCGCTGCTTGCCGGAGCTGGACGACGACGCCCGGCGCATCCGCAGCAGCATGTGACGCTCCCGCTGTCAGTGCCCGCCCGTACCGTTGGCGTCATCACATTCACTGTGTGCGCGAGCTGGCTGCCGCGCTGCTACACCCTCGCCCCGCCCGGAACAGCGCCCGTGGCGGGGCGCACTACGTGATACGTCCCTGGCTTGTCGACCGAATGTGTCGGCGTGTGAGTGGTGCGGGCCATCCAACGGTGCCGACCGGGGAATTCAGTAGTGCATCCGATGAGGCGTGCCCCGGCCATTGCTCTCTGACTAATGGCGTTCTGTAATTCAGCGGACATAGCCGGTGACGACGAGGCAGGGCATGCCTTCGCCAAGGTCTACGAGCCAGCCGCCCGCGAGACGGTAGAGCTGTTGGTGTTCTCCACCTACGTCCTGGCCAGTACATCCGCCGGTCTCATGGAGATGGCGTTTAGTACCTGGCCGCCGAGGACGCGACCGCCGCGTCGATGCTCAACAAGCATCCGGTCGGGCAGGATGTGTCCAGACTGCGGGACGCCGCCAACGACTGCGACCCAACGGGAACGTCGCGGCAACTTCCGAAGATTGTCCACAAAGACTCGTTCGCCGACACATTCTTCGACGCGGACAGCAACCCCAAGGCGCGCGGCGACTACGAGAAACTCAACAACATTGCCGCCACCTGGCACAAGGCCGGCGGACTCGTCGAGGCCTTGGCGGACACGGCCCAGGCCGGGGTGCGACGGCTGAAGACGGACTGCACCGGTAAGGCGCTGGACGCCTTCTACCAGTACTGCGACACCTTCATCGGCACGCGCGGCATGCCCGGCGAAGCCACCGACGGGGAACCGCTACTGCCGAACCTTGCCGCAGCCTGCTACCAGATCAGCAAGGCGTGCAAAGCCTATGCCGACCACATCATGGAAGCCCGCACCGAGGTCGATCTGTTCGACATGACGCCCCGCTGGTCGAGGGAAGGCCCCGTGGACGAAGTGGTCGGTGACTCGCGTATCCGGTCGCTGGGGGGCGTACCCGGGATACTGGACGGCTCCGGGAAGCGCATCCGGCTGCCCAATCCGGACGGTCGGCCAGGGCTCCCGGGAATGCCACCCTTGTTTCGGGTGCCGGTCCTTGTCCCCCCGCTCGTGCCTGCCTCGTTCCGCGGTCCGGCCGCTGCGATGACGCTGGCCTCGCAACAGGGTCCGCCGGTGATGCTCCCGCCGATTGCGCCGCCCGTGCCGCCGTATGATGTTCCGTTGTCGCCGAAGGAACAGGCTGAATTCAAGATGTGGGCGGACGGCCTGCCGTACAAGAATCCCGGAAACAGGCCTGCCGACGAGTACCAGAACCGCGTCTCGGGCTCGCCGGAGCGGGGGTTGCCGCTTCCGCCGGAATGGCCCAAGCGTAGTGGCCGGCTGATGGCTGGCGGCTTGCGTCCGTCCGACGGCGCAGCGGTCGAGTCGAAGTATGTGAAGCAAGAAGGCCGTTCACCGCGAACGCTGCGTAACATGAACAAGCCGAACGTCCGGATCTGGGAAGAAAGAATTCACGAGGGAGACCTCAAGGAGATGGCCGAGTACGGTCAGGCGATGCGGGTCCCCGGCAATAAGATGCGCTCTGTGGAAGTCAATACGCATGACCCCGAAACCCTGGCGTACTAGCGGTTCCTCATGGCCACCAACCATGTCGAGGGTTACGCACGTCCCACTCCCCAGTGGGCCAGAAAGTGGTACGTCATGAATCGGGAACAACTGGCTGAAATCGCCACGACCTTCTACGTGGCGGCACCAGAGGGAGCGCCTTGGGGGCTCGAGAGTGCACAGTTCGCCGCGGCGCCGCGGCAACTGAGCTCCGCATCCCTGACGGCCCCGCTGACTATCCCACAGGAAATGGCCAGACAGACCGAGGACAGTCAGTCGCTGATGTTCGCCGTGCCCATCGAGGAGATGGGGATCGACGGACAGTTCAGGGAGTCGACCCAGAGCCTCAATATCGGCCCGAGCACAGCCGCAGAAGCCGCTGTGTTCATCGAATGGCTCCAGACGCTGCTGCCCCGCGGTGCTCGCATGCGATTCAACAGCGAGGAAGGCGTCGAGAGCGGCGACATGAGCGACTACTGGCTTCCCGCAGACGGCGCGCGAGACAGCATCGCCGAAGCGCTGCTGCAACATCTGGAAGAGGTAGTGGACGAGTAGCGGACGGCCTACCTCGGAAGCGGGCGTCGCTGGCCTGCACTGGCTGGGGGAGCCGCAGTCCAACCTCCTAAGTTGGCGATCCGGGGCCGGTTTTTGGGCCTTTTGGTTGCGGATCCGATAGATCAACTGGGAGCAGAATGGGAGTCGATCAAGGCAATCGCCTGCGTCAGGCTGCGCTTACCTGCGAGGAAATACAAGAAGCGACTACCAGGATGTCGCGCGTGAGGCTGCGTCGAACCCCGCCGTCAGCCCCCGGACTCGCCCGCATGCGGGCTCAGTACCCCCGCGCCGACCAGGGCGAACAGGGCGATGCCCAGCAGGATGCGGTAGACGACGAAGGGCATGAAGGACTTGGTGGTGATGAAGCGCATGAACCACGCAATTACTGCATATCCCACGATGAAGGCGATGACTGTGGCGAAGAGGGTGGGGCCCCAGGAGACGTGGCCTTTGGTGGCGTCTTTGAGTTCGTAGAGGCCGGAGGCGAGGACTGCGGGGATGGCGAGGAGGAAGGAGTAGCGGGCTGCTGCTTCGCGGGTGTAGCCCATCAGGAGGCCGCCGCTGATGGTGGCGCCGGAGCGGGAGACGCCGGGGATGAGGGCCATGGCCTGGCAGACGCCGTACAGGAGGCCGTCCTTGACGTTCAGGTCGCCTAGGGTCTTGCGCTGGGCGACGGCGCGGTGCCGGCCGCCGGACTCGTCGCGGGCGGCCAGGCGGTCCGCGATGCCCAGGACGATGCCCATCACGATGAGGGTCGTGGCGATCAGGCGCAGATCGCGGAAGGGGCCCTCGATGGCGTCCTTGAGGGTGATGCCCAGTACGCCGATGGGGATGGAGCCGACGATGACCAGCCAGCCCATCTGGGCGTCGTGGTCGCTGCGCAGTTCCTTGTTGAACAGGGAGCGGAACCAGGCGGAGATGATCCGGGTGATGTCCTTGCGGAAGTAGATCAGTACGGCGGTCTCGGTGCCGATCTGGGTGATGGCGGTGAACGCGGCGCCCGGATCGTGCCATCCCGCGAACGCCGCCGTCAGCCGCAGGTGGGCGCTGGAGGAGATGGGGAGGAACTCGGTCAACCCTTGGACGAGCCCGAGGACGAACGATTCAAACCAGGACATTGACATGGAAACTACGCTATCCAAAGGGTGATCAAGCGCTTACCAGCACGGACGGGGTGGGCATGCCGGATCGGGGAATTACCGACGGATCGTCGATCGGCTGGGGGCAGGGTAGCGCCCGAAGGTGACGCGGGGGCGAAAGGGCGCTGGTGTGGGGGAGGGGAAGAGGTAACGGGCGGGTGGCGGGACCGCAGCGGGTCAACGGCCGCGCAGCGAGCGGCGTTTGCGCCAGGCGACCAGCACCGCGGCCAGGCCGGTGACCACGATGAAGCCCATGGAGAGGAGAAAGGCGGGCGAGGTCGGGGTGGAGGCGCGGGCGCCGGCGATGACGTACGCGGCGGTGTTGGGGACGCTGCCGAGCGCCGTCGCCAGGAGGAAGGGTGTCCAGCCCATGCGGGAGACGGCGGCGCAGTAATTGACGCCGCAGAAGGGCAGTCCGGGGAAGAGCCGGGCGGCCAGCATCGAGCGGAAGCCGTGGTCGCTCAGCTGCCGGTCGGCGGCGGCCAGCCAGCGGGCCCGCAGCAGCGGGCGCAGGGCCTCCTGGCCCAGCAGCCGGCCCAGGCCGAAGGCGAGACCGGCGCCCAGGACGGTCCCCGCCAGCGCCGCGGCGAAACCGGCCTGGCTGCCGAAGAGGGCACCCGCGGCGAGATTGAGCACCGGCCGCGGTACGAACGCCGTGGTGCACACCCCGTACGCGAGCGCGTAGATCACCACTGCCATGCCTCCCGCCAGCTGCGGGGGCCAGCCGTCGGCCAGCAGCCGCTGCGGCTGCCACAGGAGTACGGCAGTGGCCGCGCAGGCCAGCAGTACCAGCAGGAGCGCCAGCCGGGACCAGGGGGAGAAGAGCACACGCGTGCAGCGCGCGGCGAGGCCGTCGGGCGTTGCGGCGGGTTCGAGCATCCGGGGAGCGTAACCGACAAGGGGGTCAAGGGGACGTAATCTTCCTCGCATGGCCTCGAAACCGGTTTCGGGTGGGGAGCGTGGGGCGACGCCCGCCGTCCCGCCCAGCGCCCTCGCCGACACCCTGCTGGCGCGGCTCACGGCTGCCTACCCGCCGGCCGCCGATCCCGTACGGGCCGAGCAGATCGGCGCGTACATGAAAGGCGCCTGCCCCTTTCTCGGGATTCCCGCGGGCGACCGGCGCGCGCTGGACCGCACTCTCCTCGCGGGTACGGACAAACCCGACGAGGCGGACTGCGCGGCACTCGCGCTGCGCTGCTGGGAGCTGCCCGAGCGCGAGTACCACTACTTCGCCGTGGACTACCTGCGGCGCCACATCAAGCGCTGCTCCTCGGAATTCCTGCCCATCGCCCGGCACCTGATCGTCACGACCTCCTGGTGGGACACGGTCGATGCGCTCGCCGCCCATGTGGTGGGCGGGCTGGTGGCCGCGGACGGCGGGCTCGGCGCCGAGATGGACCGGTGGATCGAGGACGAGAACATCTGGGTGGCGCGCACGGCCGTACTGCACCAGCTGCGCTTCAAGGACCGTACGGACCGCGAACGCCTCTTCGCCTACTGCCTGCGCCAGGCCGGGCACCCCGACTTCTTCCTGCGCAAGGCGATCGGCTGGGCGCTGCGCGAGTACGCCAAGACCGACCCGGAGGCCGTGCGCGACTTCGTCGAGCGGCACCGGGAGAGGCTGTCGCCGCTGTCGGTGCGGGAGGCGCTGAAGAATGTGTGACGTTCGGGGGCTCGCAGGAACGTGTGACGTCCGGGGGCATGCAGGAGTGTGTGACGTTCGGGGGCTTGCGAGGCCGGGCACCGGGACGTTCCGGCACCCGGCAGATGAACCTGTGAAGTCCCGCCGATGTCCCGCCCGATGTCCTGCCCGTTGTCCTGCCGACGCCCCGCCGACGCCCCGTGGACGTCCAACTGACGGACCCCGATAAATCGTTGGACCCAGCCGCGCCGGGGCGCGATCATTTCAGACATGTTCCGGTATGCCTTCCACGTGCTGCCGTCCGCGGTCGCGGACGCGCCGAAGGCTGCCCTGAAGTCCATCGCGGCCATCCTCGCAGCGGCCGACGAGGCGGTCGGCCCGGCAGCCCCCGGGCCCACCGTCCCCCCTGCCGTCGCTCCCGGCGGCGCGCGAAGCTGACCCTTCCCGGATCGTCCGGCGGACCCCGCAGGGGGAGGGTCGGCCCACCGCCGGGGTCCCCACGGTGCCAGGCGCCGTCACCACCGCATCGTTCGCGTACGACGCGCGCGTACGAAGCGAATTGCAGGGTTGTGAGGACGAATTCACCATGTCCAAGACGGCATACGTACGGACCAAGCCGCATCTCAACATCGGCACGATGGGCCATGTCGACCACGGGAAGACGACCCTGACCGCCGCGATCACCAAGGTGCTCAGCGACCGGGGCAGCGGCACCTTCGTGCCCTTCGAGCGGATCGACCGGGCGCCAGAGGAGGCCGCCCGCGGCATCACCATCAACATCGCGCACGTCGAGTACGAGACCGACACCCGGCACTACGCCCATGTGGACATGCCGGGCCACGCCGACTTCATCAAGAACATGGTCACCGGCGCGGCACAGCTGGACGGCGCGATCCTCGTCGTCTCCGCGCTCGACGGCGTCATGCCGCAGACCCGCGAGCACGTCCTGCTCGCCAAACAGGTCGGCGTACGGCACCTGGTGGTCGCCCTGAACAAGGCCGACGCCGGGGACCAGGCGCTGACCGACCTGGTGGAGCTGGAGATCCGCGAGCTGCTGAGCGCCCAGGGCTACGACGGGGAGCACGTACCGGTCGTACGGGTCTCCGGGCTGCGCGCGCTGGCGGGCGACCCGCGCTGGTCCGAGGCGATCGAGGCGCTGCTGGACGCCGTGGACACCTATGTGCCGATGCCCGAGCGGTATGTGGACGCGCCGTTCCTGCTGTCGGTGGAGAACGTGCACACCATCAGCGGGCGCGGCACGGTCGTCACCGGAGCCGTCGAGCGCGGCACGGTCCGCGTGGGCGACCCGGTGGAGGTGACGGGCCTGGACAGGTTCACCCATGTCACCGGCCTGGAGACCTTCGGGCGGCCGATGGAGTCCGCGCAGGCCGGGGACAGCGTGGCGCTGCTGCTGCGCGGAGTGCAGCGCCAGCAGGTACGGCGCGGCGAGGTGGTCGCGGCGCCCGGCAGCATCAGACCGCGCCGGCGCTTCACGGCCGAGGTCCACGTCCTGTCCGCGGAGGAGGGCGGCCGCCGCACTCCGCTGGCCACCGGCTACCGCCCGCAGTTCTACCTCCGCACCGCCGATGTGGCCGGCAACCTCGACCTCGGCGCGCGAGGGGTGGCCCGCCCCGGCGAGACCGTGACCGTCACGGTCGAGCTGGACCGGGCCATACCGCTGGAGGCGGGCCTCGGCTTCGCCATCAGGGAGGGCGGCCGGACGGTGGGGGCGGGGACGGTGAGCGCGGTGGAGTAGGGAGCGGGCGGTGGAGTAGGTAGTGGGCGGGGACGAGCTGCTTTGTGTGTCCCGCGCTCTGGGGTGGGGGTGAGGGGCGCTGCGCCTGCGGGCAGCCAGGGGAGCGGGCGCCCGTATCGCTGTGCTGCCGGTGCGGAGCACGCGGTGTACCGGCGCTGTGTACGTGTGTGGCACGGCGTGCGACACTGCCCGCGCGCGGGAGCGGACCGAAGCACCGGGACGGCGATGCCGCAGTACGGGTACGCGGTACGGGTGCGGCGACGCCGCGGCACACGTACGGCGTTGTACTGGCACTGGCCCTGGTACCGATGCCGTACCGGTACCGGTACCGGTACGGCATCGGTACCGGTACGGCGATGCTGCCCCCGCGTACCAGCCCGCGCGCCCGTACGAAGGAGGCCGACCATGGCAGGCACGGCGGAGAACGCGGAGTCCGGTGCGCGCACGGAGCCGGATGCGTCCAGGGGACCCGCTGTGACCGTGGAGCCCGCCGTGACCGTGGAGCCTGGCGTGACTGTGGAGGAGCCCGGCGCGGCCGCGCAATCCGGCCGTACCGCCCTCGTCCTGGGCGGCGGCGGCCTTACCGGCATCGGCTGGGAGGTCGGCATGCTCGCCGGGCTCGCCGAGGCGGGCGTCGACCTCGGCACGGCGGACCTGGTCATCGGCACCTCGGCCGGCTCGATCGTCGGCGCCCAGCTCACCAGCGGCGCCTTCACCCCCGAGGAGCTCTTCGAACGCCAACTTGCCGACCCGACGGGGGAGATGGCCGCCAAAATGGGGCCGACGGAGATGATGCGCTTCGCCATCAACGCGCTCGGCTCCCGCAATGCCGTCTCCTTCGGCGTCCGCATGGGCCGCCTGGCGCTGGCGGCCCGTACGCCCTCCGAGGCCGAGCGGCGCGCGGTGATCGAGCAGCGCCTGACCTCGCACGCCTGGCCCGAACGGCGGCTGGTGATCACAGCGGTGGACGCGTACACCGGGCAGCGCACCGGCTTCGACTCCGACGCGGGCGTGGAACTCGTCGACGCCGTTGCGGCCAGCTGCGCGGTCCCCGGCATCTGGCCGCCGGTGACCATCGCGGGACGGCGCTGGATCGACGGCGGCGTGCACTCCAGCGCCAACGTGGACCTCGCCGAGGGCTGCGCCCGGGTCGTGGTCCTCGCGCCGATGGCCGCGGGCGGCGGGCCGATCGCCACCCCGCGCAAGCAGGGCGAGGCGCTGGCGCGGCGCGGCAGCCGGGTCTGCGTCATCACCCCCGACCGCGCGGCCCGTTCCGCCTTCGGCCGCAATGTCCTGGACCCCGCCAAGCGCGCCGACGCCGCCCGCGCCGGACGCCGCCAGGCGGCAGTGCACGCGCGGCAGGTCGCGGAGGTCTGGAAGGGCTGAGCGTCGGCGGGGTCGACAAGATCGGCGGGGTCGGCCTGGCAACAGGCGGACAGAACCGTACGTTCGGGATCGTCCGGGCTGCTGAGGAGTTCTGCTGTGGCGCATGCGCGAGGGACGGAGCGTGCCCGGGCACCGGCACAATAGGACGGTGGACGAAGCTTCCGACGCGATACCTGTCATCCGGACCGTGGACTGCGGTACCGCAAAGCTGATGCCGGACGTGGACCGTCCACGGGCCTGGCTGCTCACGGTCGACGGCGCACCCCAGTCCTATGTCGACCTGGACGCGCCCACGTACCTGGAGTTCGAGTACGCCCGCAGGCTCGCGCACCTCCTGGACGAGGCGGCCGACCCCGGTTACCCCCTGGATGTGCTGCACCTGGGCGGCGGAGCGCTGTCCCTGCCGCGGTACGTCGCCGCCACCCGCCCCGGCTCCCGGCAGGATGTGATCGAGGCCGACCGGGGGCTGCTCGATCTCGTCCTGGAGTTCCTCCCGCTGCCGCCCGATGCCGGGATCTCCGTCCACGCACAGGATGCCCGTACGGCCCTGGAGGCGGCGCCGCCCTCGGGCGCCGACGTCATCGTCGGGGACGTCTTCGGCGGGTCGCGGGTGCCCGCGCACCTCACCTCGGCCGAGTACGTACAGGCCGTCTCGCGCGCGCTGCGCCCCGAGGGCATCTACGCGGCGAACCTCGCCGACAGCGCCCCCTTCACCTTCCTGCGCACCCAACTCGCCAACGCCGCGGAGGTCTTCGAGCACCTGTGCCTGATCGCCGAACCCGCCGTGCTGCGCGGCAGACGCTTCGGCAACGCCGTACTGGTCGCCTCCCGGGCCGAACTGCCCATCGCGGCCCTGTCCCGACGAGCGGCCGCGGACGCCTTCCCGGCCCGCGTCGAACACGGCGCCCCCCTGCGCCGCTTGATGGCGGGCGCCACTCCGGTACGCGACGCGCAGGCAACACCTTCACCGGAGCCACCGGAGGGGGCGTTCAGCATTGGCTGATCGCTGATCGCTGATCGCTGATCGCTGATGGTTGGTGGCAGGTGGCGAGTGCTGGGCGGTGACGCGGGCGGGCGCAGGGCCGGAGGCGGTGGTCGGTCGGAGGGCCGGTGACGGGGGCGATTGCAGGTCCGGCGGAGACACCCGGTGGCTGTGTGCCGCACAGGAGCGCCTGCTGACCGGGTCGGCCGTCGGCCTTCCGTATCGGAATCGGCCGGATGCGCGGCCCGCGGGGAAGAGCGGCGGCTGTGCGCGGCTCGGGCGCCCGTGCTCCTGAGCCGAGCGCCGGCCATGCGCGTGGGACGGTTGGCCTGTCGGAGCAGGCGACCGACATCCAAGGGCCGGGGGCGGCGCGGGCGCGCCCGCCGATGGGGGCCAGCTCCGGGTCGGCAGCCGCCGCTGGCGCCGGACGACTCGGGCAGGTTCGATGACGTGACCCGGTCGTGAACCCGGTCGTGAACCCGGGCACGGGCCGTGGCCCGGTCGTGACCCGGTTAGGGACCGGTCGTGCCCCGGTTAGAGACCGGTCGTGCCCCGGTCACGGGCCGACGGCAGCCCGCGGTCCCCGGCCGTGGCTCAAGTGGTCGTCTCGCCGGCCGGGCCGGAGGGAGCGGGAACGGTAGCAGGAGCAGGAGCAGGAGCAGCCGAATTACCGCTGCCCTCCGCGACGCCCGCGTTTTGCGCCCGCCGAGTCAGCCGCCGTACATCCGGTACGCACAGCACCCCCAGCGTCAGCAGGGCGACCAGTGCGGAGCAGCCCCAGAGGGCGGCGGTGCGGCCGATGAGGTCCTGGACGGGGCCGGCCAGGGCGGTTGCCACCGGGACCAGCGCCACCGAGCCGAACCAGTCGTACGCGGAGACCCGGGAGAACTTCTCCTCCGGGATCTCCTGGTGCAGCGCCATCATCCACGTCACCGCGAAGATCTCTATCGCGATTCCGGTCGCGAACATCACCGCGGCCAGCCCGGCGGCGGACAGCGGGACCGCCAGCGCGGCGGAGGGGAGGGCCAGCGGCAGTACGCACAGGGTGCCGGTCAGCAGGATGCGGTGTGGTTTGAAGCGGGTCATCAGCAGGGCGCCGGCGACCGTACCGGCGCCGAAGGCGGCCAGTGCCAGGCCCCACGGGCGCGGCCCGCCGAGGTGTTCGGCGGCGACCAGCGGTCCGTACACCGCCTCGGCCGCCGCGACGACGGCGTTGACGATCGCGAACTGGATCACCACCGACCACAGCCACGGCCGCGAGATGAACTCACGCCAGCCCTCGCGCAGATCGGAGACGATCCCGCCGCGCGCGGTGCGCTCGGGGATATGGCTGACGTCGAGCAGCGCCCGCAGCGCTCCGGCCAGGGCGAAGGCCGCCGCGTCGATGGCCAGCACCCAGCCGGGGCCGAACGCGGCGACCAGGGCGCCGCCGAGCGCGGCGCCGCCGATGTTCGCCCCGTTCATGCCCATACGGAAGAACGCGAAGGCCCGGCCCGACTGCTCGCCGGACACGCTGGCGAGCACCATGCCCTCCGAGGCCGGGCCGAAGAACGCCTGGCCGGTGCCGCCGAGCGCGGCCAGTACCGCCATCTGCCACAGCTGCGGGTTTCCGGCCAGGACCAGGAGCGCGAAGGTGCCCTGGGAGAGGAAGTTGAGGGCGTTGGCGGCGACCATCACCCGGTGCCGGGGGAAGCGGTCGGCGACCGCGCCGCCGATGAGGAGGAAGACGACGAGCGGGACGGTACGGGCCGCGGTGACCAGGCCCACGTCCGTGCCCGAGCCACCCGCGCCGAGCACGGCGAAGGCGGTGGCGATCAGTGCTCCGGAACTGCCGAGGTTGGTGATGACGGCGGCGGCTGTGAGCAGTTTGAAGTTACGGCCTGCCCAGGTGGGGCGGGGTATCGCAGGTCCTGGACACATGAGCGACAACGATAGACGGAGCTGGGAGGCAGTGTCACAACGGCTGCGGCGCCGATGCGGTACGGGGACGCGCACTGCGCCGCACCTCACGCATCCGCATGGGCTTCCCAGCACAAGCTACTCATGGGTAATGTGACGCCATGTCCTCCGAGACCCTGCCGAACATCGGCGAGATGCTGCTGGCCACCGTGCCCATGGCCGCCACCCTGAACCTGGAGTTCCAGGAGACGAGCGCCGAGCGCGCCGTACTGCGCCTGCCCGACCAGCCCGCGTACCACAATCACGTCGGCGGCCCGCACGCCGGCGCCATGTTCACGCTGGGGGAGTCCGCCAGCGGCGCCATCGTGATCGCCGCGTTCGGCGACCAGCTCTCACGCGCCGTGCCGCTCGCCGTACGCGCCGAGATCGACTACAAGAAGCTCGCGATGGGCCCGGTCACCGCCACCGCCGAACTCGGCCGCCCGATCGCCGACGTCGTCGCCGAACTCGACGCCGGCGAGCGCCCCGAATTCCCGGTCAACATCGCCATCCGCCGCGAAGACGGTGCCGTCACCGGCGAAATGCGCATCATCTGGACCCTCCGCCCCAACGCGTGAGACCTGTGACGAGGCAGCCCTGCGACATGTTCGGAAGGTGAGGCGACGCGCCCACCTCACGTTCCGCGGGGCTGCCTCGTCGTGCTGTGGGAAGGCGCTGCGTGCGCAGCTCGGCTCTTGGGTTTACCGCGGGCCTAGGCCCCGGGTCCTCGATCTCGGCCCGTCCAAGGTCGTCCGAAAGCCCGATGCTGTCTTCCGGCGGCGGGAGCCACCATGCCGAGGGGGAACTCTCGACAAGGAGCGCATCATGTCGTACCTGCCACACGACGAGTACCCGGAACCCCGCTACCACGGCGACAAGGGCGAAGTGAGCGCGGTCTTCCGTCCGGCCGGCACTCCGCCGGATGTCGCCTCGTCCGACGGCGCCACCCACTATCTCGCCACCCACGCGTCGACCGGAGGCGAATTCGGCCTCTACAAAGTGGAGTTAGCCGCCCGGTCCGCCGGAGCCACGACCCACTTCCACCGAGGAATGTCGGAGTCCTTCTACGTCCTCTCCGGCGAACTGGCGCTCTACAACGGCGAGAAGTGGGTCACGGGCCGGGAGGGCGACTTTCTGTACGTGCCGGTCGGCAGTCTGCACGCCTTCAAGAACGTGACCGACGAGCCCATGTCCATGCTCATGCTCTTCTCCCCGGGTGCTCCGCGCGAGGAATACTTCGAGCGGGCCGCGGAGATGGCCCAGCGCGACGGCGAGGAACGCAAGCGGTTCCGCGTCCGGCACGACAGCTACTTCGTGGAGGACCTGGAGCCCGGGGCGGGATAGCCCGGGGCCACCGCGGAACGGGTCGGCGGCGCCGGAGCGGACGGCGACTGGACCGGCGGGGCTTCGCGCAGACCCGCGGCTGGGCCCACGGCATTCTGGACCGCGCCGCGGATCTGCGCGTAGCCCGCGATCACTGGGGGCGGCGCACCGGTCACGCACCGGTCAGCCGGGCCAGTTCCAGTCGGCGACCTCCGGCAGATCGGTGCCGTGCTCGCGGATCCAGGTGTGGTGGCGGTGGCGTACGTCCTCCATCCGCTGCCGCAGTGCCGCCGCCCGGACGTTGAGATCCGGGACCCGGTCGATGACGTCCATGACCAGCCGGTAGCGGTCCAGGTCGTTGCGGACGACCATGTCGAAGGGTGTGGTGGTCGTCCCCATCTCCTTGTAGCCGCGCACATGCAGCTGGGGGTGGACGGCCCGGCGGTAGGCCAGGCGGTGGATCAGCCACGGATAGCCGTGGTAGGCGAAGACCACCGGCCGGTCCCTCGTGAACAGCGCGTCGAACTCCAGGTCCGTCATGCCGTGCGGGTGTTCCTCGCGCGGCAGCAGCCGGGTCATGTCGACGACGTTGACGACCCGGACGGAGAGCTCCGGCAGGTGGGTGCGCAGCAGCGAGGCCGCGGCCAGGGTCTCCTGGACCGGCACGTCTCCGGCGCAGGCCAGCACGACATCCGGTCCGGCGCCGGCCCGTTCGGTCCCCGCCCACTCCCAGATCCCGGCACCGCGCGCGCAGTGCGCCCGCGCCTCCTGAAGTCCCAGCCAGTCGAAGGACGGCTGCTTGCCCGCCACCACCACGTTGACCACGTCACGGGTGCGCAGCACATGGTCGGCCACGCACAGCAGGGTGTTGGCGTCCGGCGGCAGGTAGACCCGTACCGCGGCGGGGCTCTTGTTGAGGATGTGGTCGACGAAGCCGGGGTCCTGGTGCGAGAAGCCGTTGTGGTCCTGGCGCCAGACGTGCGAGGTGAGCAGGTAGTTGAAGGCGGGGATCGGCGCGCGCCAGGGCACCCGCCGGGCGTTCTCGATCCACTTCACGTGCTGGGCGGCCATGCTCGCCACGATGTGCGCGAACGCCTCGTAGGAGGAGAACAGCCCGTGCCGCCCGGTGAGCAGATAGCCCTCCAGCCAGCCCTGGCACACATGCTCCGACAGGATCTCCATCACCCGGCCGTGCGGCCCCAAGTGCTCGTCGGTGGCCATCACTTCGCCCTGCCAGGCCTTCTCCGTGACGTCGAAGAGGTCCTGCAGCCGGTTGGAGGCGGTCTCGTCCGGTCCCACCACCCTGAAGTCCCGCCGCTCGGCCGTGTCCGCCATCACCTGGCGCAGCATCCGCCCCAGCACCCGGGTCGGCTCGTGCAGCTGCGTGCCCGGCTTGTCCACGGCCACCGCGTACCGCTCCAGCGCGGGCAGCGGCAGCTCGCGCACCAGCCGGCCGCCGTTGGCGTGCGGATTCGCCCCCAGTCTGCGCGCCCCGCTCGGCACGCAGGCCAGGACCCGCGGCCGCGGCCGGCCGTCCCTGTCGAAGAGCTCATCGGGCGCGTACGAACGCAGCCACCGCTCCAACTGCCGCAGGCGCTCGGGGTTCTCCCGCACCCCCGCGATCGGTACCTGGTGCGAGCGCCAGGTGCCCTCCACCGGCAGACCGTCCACTTCCGCCGGGCCCGTCCAGCCCTTCGGCGTCCGCAGCACGATCATGGGCCGGTGCGGCCGGACACCGGACTCACCGGCGCGCGCCCGGCGCTGCGACTCGGCGATGAGGTCCAGCGCCTGGTCCATCGCGGCCGCCATGTCCCGGTGCACCTGCACCGGGTCGTCGCCCGTGACGTGCAGGGGCTCGTGCCCGTACCCCCGCATCAGCGCGTCGAGTTCGTCCTCGGGCAGCCGGGCGAGCACCGTCGGATTGGCGATCTTGTACCCGTTCAGATGCAGGATCGGCAGGACGGCGCCGTCGTGCACCGGGTCCAGGAACTTGTTCGCATGCCAGGAGGCGGCCAGCGGCCCGGTCTCCGCCTCGCCGTCCCCGATGACACACGCCACCAGCAGCCCGGGGTTGTCCAGCGCCGCACCATAGGCGTGCGCGAGCGAATACCCCAGCTCCCCGCCCTCGTGGAAGGAGCCCGGCACCTGCGGTGCGACATGGCTCGGCACACCGCCGGGGAAGGAGAACTGCCGGAACAGGCGGGTCATTCCCTCCGCGTCCCGCCCCAGGTCCGGCTCCAGCTCCCCGTACGAGCCGTCCAGCCACGCCCCGGCCAGCACCGCGGGACCACCGTGCCCGGGTCCCCAGACGCACACGGCGTCCTGGTCGCGCTCGTCGATCACCCGGTTCAGATGGGTGTAGACGAGATTCAGCCCGGGGCAGGTGCCCCAGTGCCCCAGCAGCCGGGGCTTGATGTGCTCGGGCCGTAACTCCTCGGTGAGCAAAGGGTTTCCGGTGAGATAGATCTGGCACGCGGCCAGATAGTTGAGCGCCCGCCAGTGCGCGAGCAGGCCCTCCACCTCGCTGTCGTCCAACGGCTGTCGGCTCTCCATGGACTGCCTTTCGTCGACGGGTTCCCTCCACAGTGGGGGCGAAGTACCACCGAAGGGCAGGGGCCATTCAGCCCTCGGCCGCCGGGTGCCGTCTCACCAGCCAAACAACGCCCTTATGTCCTGTTGGTTAGCGTTTGCCGATGTTCTTCCCGACCGCTCTTCTCATCGGTGTCCTGGGCGGCGCCGCGATCTTCGCCGTCACCTCTGCGCGGCAGGCCCCGCGGCGCGTGGCCCGGCGGCTGGCTCTCGCACTCCTGTGGTTCTGGGCGGCCGGCGTCGTCTACTTCACCTTCGGCACGCCCTCGGGCGGTGGCCGGTCCCTCAACCTGACACCGCTGGACGTCACCAACGCCGCGGACCTCCTCGACGCCCTGCTGAACGTCCTCATGTTCGTCCCCGGCGGCCTCCTGCTCGCACTGCTCCCGCTGCGCTGGTACCAGGCAGGCCTCTACGGATTCCTGGGCTCCCTCGCCATCGAGACCACCCAGTACCTGACCCGGTCGGGCCGGAGTGCGGACATCAACGACCTCACCGGCAACACCCTCGGCGCACTACTCGGTTTCGCCTGCGCCGCAGGCGCCCTCGCACTCGCCCGCCGAACCATGGCACCCAAGCGCGGCGGCGCAGAAGATCCGGCCTGTGGGGGGCTACGGGGGTGAGCCCTCAAGATCCCGCATCCAGGTGTCGAAGGCCCAGTCGGACACGGCCGGGGTCAGGTCCTGTTCGTCCTTGAACGGGTGGCTTTTCGGGCATCGGTGAGGTCGCGTCAAGGGGGGTGCGGTCCATGGGTGTTCGGGATTTGTTAGGGTCGCCTTATTAAGGGGTGATGATATGCCCTTACGAGGAGGTGGGCGATGCGGGCCGTGCCGCGTTCGGCGTTGGTCGAAGCGACGATCGAGCGTCTGAAGGCGCAGATCGTGGGTGGTGTCTGGCCGTTGGGGAGCAAGATCCCCATTGAGGACGAGCTCGTGGAGGAGCTGGCGGTCAGCCGGAGCACGTTGCGGCAGGCGGTACAGGCGCTGGTGTACGTGGGGCTGCTGGAGACCGCACAGGGCAGAGGCACGTTCGTGCGCGGTACGCATGAGGTCGACACCGTACTGACCCGATATCTGGCCGATGCCGACCTGCTGAACGTGCTGGAGGCGCGTCGCGGCCTGGAGGTCGAGGCCGCCGGGCTCGCAGCCGAGCGCCGCAGCGCGGACGATGTGCGGCGGCTGTCCGCCGCGCACGAGCGTCAGATGGCCGCTCATCGGGGGCGCAGGGGGCACGAGTTCAGCCAGGCGGCGGTGGACTTCCACCTGGCCGTGGTCGAGGCGGCGGGCAATCCGGTGCTGACCCGCCTGTACGGCGGCATGCTCGGCCCCGTACGGGCCTCGGTGCGGACCGGCGGGCTGCGCCGTCCCGTTGAGCACTTGGAGGATCCGGGGCACGCCCGCATCCTGGAGGCGATCGCGGGCCGTGACGTACAGGCGGCGCGGGACGCGGCGGCCGAGCACGTCACCACTTTCCTCAGCGCGCTGCGGGAGGAGGAAGCGCGCCGGGCGCGGCGTGCGGATGCGCGGTGAGGGGCCGGGGCGCGCCGGGCCTGGACGGCGGCGGGCGGACAGCGCTGTTCTCGCGCGGCGCCGTGGCCGGGTCCTGCGGGGGCATGCTGATCATCGGCGTGCTGCTCGCGCTGTACGGGCCCGTGGTGCCCGCACTCCGTGACCGTTTCGGCTTGTCGGAGTCGACGGCCGGGCTGGCCTTGGCCGCGCAGTCGCTCGGCGCCGTATTAGGTGTGGTCGGATTCCATGCCGTCCATCGGCGTATCGGCAACCGGGCGGTGCTGGCCTGGTCGTATCTGACGCTGGCGACCGGAGCCGTCGCGTTCGGTCTGGTGGGGGTGTGGCCGCTGATGATGGCCGCCGCCGTGGTCGCCGGACTCGGCCTGGGCGGCGTCGACTTCGCCATCAGCCGCCTGTTCCTCGTCGGGCTCGGCGCACGCGGACCCGTGCTGCTGAACGTGGCGCACGGCTGCTTCGGGCTCGGGACCGTTCTGGCGCCGGCGGTGGTCGCCGTGGTCGGTCCCGATCGCTTCGCAGCCGTGTTCGTCGTTCTCGGGCTGCTGAGTGTGGTTCCGCTGGTTCTCGTCCGGGGCATCCGCCCGCGCCCGACTCCGTACGGGAGCGAAGACGGAGCCACTGCGGAGCAGCACACCTTTGCCGCCCGGCGCCGTCCCACCGCCGTCCTCGGCGGTTTCGCGGCGCTCTATCTGCTGCACTTCGCGGTGCAGAGCGGCATCGGCAGCTGGGAACCCACGCACCTGCAGGCCCTCGGCCACAGCGCGAGCGCCGCGACCTTCGCGACGTCGCTGTACTGGCTGGCGATGACCGTCGGCCGCTTCCTGGTCGCCCCGCTCGCGCGGCGCTGGTCGGCCGCCGCCCTCGTCACCACGGCCTGCGTGCTGATGACGGTCTGCGTACTGCTGGTGCCGGTCACCGCGCTCACGCCGTGGGCCTATGCGGCGGCGGGGCTGTGCATCGGCCCCATCTTTCCCAACGGCCTTACCTGGCTCGGTCAGCGGGCGCCGGCCGCGGGCAACGCCATGGCCTACGTCGTCGCCGCGGCCATGCTCGGCTCGGTCGCCGTGCCGCCCGCACTGGGGGCGGCCATTGAGGCGTACGGCGTCGGCGCCCTGCCGGTGGTGCTCGGTGCGCTCTGCCTGGTGACCGTGGCCGTCAGCGTCGCCCTCGCCGGCCGCCCGGCGCGCGCCGGCCGTGGTGGGCGGAGTGCGCGTTCCTCAACTCCCCCTCGGTCGCCTGCCGTTAAGGGGCCGGATCTCGTCAAGAAGGAAGAAGGTACGTCATGAGCAAGCGCTGGGTGGCGGGGTTCCGCAGCGCGGTGATCAGCCCGTACGAGCAGATTCGGCTCAGCACGCCGCGCGGTTTCCACGATCAGACGGTGCGTCAGGTGCTGCATCTGGCGGGCGGTGGCGCGGGCATACGGGTGCGGCTGAGCAACCGTTACGGGCGTGGTCCGCTGACGATCGGGGCGGCCCGGGTCGCCGAGCGCAAGGCGGCTGACGAGATCGTCGTCGAGACCGATCGCGGGCTGCGGTTCGACGGAGCTCAGCGGGTGACGATTCCGGCGGGTGGTGAGGTGGTCAGCGACCCGGTGGACATGGCTGTCGAGGCGGGTGCTGATTTGGTGCTCAGCCTGTACGTGCCGGGCGGGACCGGTCCGGCGACCTACTCGCACCGGCCCGTCGAGACGGCCTATGTGGCACCGGGGGACCGGGTTCGTGCGGCGGGGCTGCACGGGGCCGAGCAGGTGCAGTCCAGGTTCTATGTGACCGGGGTCGATGTGCTCGCGGACGAGGGCACCGCGGTCGCCGTCGCGTTCGGCGACTCGTGGTTCGAGGGCGTCGGGACCACTGTCGGCGCCAACCGCCGCTCCGTGGACGTACTGAACCAGCGGCTGTCGCGCGGCTGGGTCGTCAATCAGGGGATCACCGGAAACCGGCTGCTGACCGACGAGATCGGCGAGCACGCCCTGGCGCGCTTCGAGCGGGACGTGCTGTCGGTGCCGGGCGCGACCCATGTGCTGGTGAACTTCGGCATCAACGACCTGGGCCTGCCCGGCACGGCCGGACTGCCGCCCGCCACCGCCGACGAACTGATCGCGGGATTCGGCGAGTTGGCCGACCGGGCACACCGCGCCGGTCTGACGGTCCTCGCCGCGACCATCGGGCCGTTCGCCGGCGCGGTCGTCGCGGGCGTCAGTACGCCCGAGGGGCTGGCGGCGCGGCGGCGCGTGAACGAGTGGATCCGTATCGGCGGAACCTTTGATGCGTACTTCGATGTCGCGCGGGCGGTGGCGGACCCGGCGGACCCGGACCGTATCCGGCCGGACTTCGACAGCGGGGACGGCATGCACCTGAATGACGCCGGGGCCCGGGCCATGGCGGGGACGGTCGATCTCGCGGCGCTCACGCTTTGAGGGCGGCGCCCGCGATGCCGTGGCGGCAGTTCGTACGGAGCTTGGATGCGGGGCCGGGTCTGCGGCGGCTGCCATACGTACGGAAACCGGTTCGCCGGGTGTCCGTTGGCGGCCTTCCGTTCGCGGCCCCGCCGCTCCGTACGCGGCCCCGCTACGGGGTCGTGTCCGCGGTCGCCGTACGCTCTGTGGCAGCCGTACGGTCAGAGGCAGCCGTACGGTCAGAGGTGCCCGTACCTTCTGGGTCCGCAGAACCCTCCGGACCTACCGCGGACCTCCGGACGGCCGCCGACGGTACGCGCCGTCGCGGCCCGCCCGCGGCCACGACCCCGACTCCGTCCCCGGCCCCGGGCTTCGACCCGGACCGGGGCTCGGCCAGCATCACATAGATCGCCACCGACAGCGCCGCGCAGACCGCGGCGCAGCCCCAAAGCACCGTGTGCCAGGCGCCGGTGAAGGAATCAGCGGCGAACTCGGCGAAGTGGGGCCGTAGTTGCGTCGGCAGGTCAGACAACGGACCCTTCACGTCACCGGAATTGATGCTGTTCGCCAGCTCCCCGGGACCGCCGCCGTACGCCGGGAAGTCCTTGAGCCCATCGCTCAGTCGCCCCCGTACGAGATTGACCAGGGCCGAGCCTGCCGCCGCAATGACGACGGCCTCGCTGCCCAGGCGCAGGGTGTTGAGGAATCCCGCGGCGGTGCCGGTGGCGGTGGCGGGTACGACGGTGAGTACCGCGCCGTCCACGAGGCCGAAGTTCAGGCCCAGACCGACTCCGAGAGTGAGCAGCGGACCGGCCAACGCGCCTGCGCCGACGCCGGGTTGCAGGACCAGGGCCAGCCAGGCGACGCCGGCGGTCAGGCAGGTCAGGCTGATGGTGAATACGGCCCGGGTGGAGAGGCCCCACTTGACCAGCTTTCCGGCCAGGAGCGGAGTGACCAGGATGGGCAGGGTCATCAGGAGCATGGTGGCGCCCGCGGCGCGGCTGGAGGAGCCGTTGGCGACCAGGAGATAGTTCGGCAGCAGCGGCAGCAGGATCACGAAGGCGAAGGTGACCACGACGGGGATCAGGCACAGCGCCATGAACCGTGCGTTGCGCAGCAGCCGCAGATCGAACATCGGGTGCGCCAGGCGCCGTTCCACCAGGATGAAGGCCACCATGAGCAGCGCCGACCCGGCCAGCAGACCCAGGACGCCGGGGCTGGCCCAGCCCCACTGCGGGCCCTCGACCATGCCGAGCATCAGCAGGAACAGGCTGCCGACGAACGTGGCGGTACCCGGCCAGTCCACCGCGGCGGCCCGCTCGGCGCGGGACTCGGGCAGGAACGGTACGGCGAGCAGGACCAGCAGCATCAGCGCCGCGTGCGCGGCGAAGAAGGAACGCCAGCCCAGGGAGTCCGCCAGGGCGCCCGCCACCATCGCTCCCAGGGCCAGCCCGCCGCCGGTGGCGACGCCGACGGCCGCGAACACCCGGGTGCGGGCCGTGCCCTGGAAGGTCGTGGCCAGGATCGAGCTGCCGCTGGTCAGCAGCGCGGCGGCGCCGACGCCCGCCAGCGCGCGCAGGAGATCGAGCAGGAGGATGTCGGTCGCCAGCGCGCTCACCAGCGAGGCCGCGGTGAACAGCGCGGCGCCCGCCAGGAACATGCGCCGCCTGCCGATGAGATCGGCGAGCGAGCCGCAGGAGAGCATGAAGCTGGCGAAGGCCAGGTTGTAGCCGTGCACCACCCATTGCAGCGCGTCCAGGGACGCATGGGTCTGTGCCGCGATGTGCGGCAGCGCGACTCCCGAGCCGGTCACCGCGGTCGGCAGGATCAGTAGCGTCAGCAGGACGGCGGCCAGGGTGATCGCGGAGTTGGGCCGCGGCCCTTTCCGCCCGGCGGGGGCGTTCATACGGTGTGCTCCATCAGGCATCGGACTGCGGACTTCGACTGCGGATTTCGGGGTGCGGGATTCGCGCTTCAGGCCGGAAGGGAGTTGGCCAGGCCCCCGTCGACCAGCAGGTCGACGCCGTTGACGTACGCGGCCGCATCCGAGGCGAGGAAGGCGACGGTCCGTGCGACGTCCTCGGGGCTGCCGATCCGCTGGAGGACCACCTGCTCGCGGCTGGCCTCGACGGCTTCCGGTGTCGGCACGGACGTGCGGAACATCTCGGTGTCGATGTAGCCGGGGCTGACCGAGTTGACCCGGATCGACCGTGCCGCGAGGTCGCTGGCCAGAGTCTGGGCGAGGTTGGCCGCCGCTGCCTTGGAGGCCGAGTACAGCGAACCGGTGGCGAGGCCGCGGTGCGCCGTCCAGGAAGCGTTGATCACGATCGAGCCGCCGTCCCTGAGCAGCCCCAGGGCGTGCTGGACGGTGAAGAAGACCCCCTTGAAGTTCGCGTCGACGACTTGGTCGAAGTCCTCCTCGGTGATCTCCTCGATGCGCTTGAAGACGCCGACGCCGGCGTTGGCGAAGACGATGTCCAGGTGGCCGAAGCGCTCGGCCACCGTCGCCGTCAGCCGCTTCAGATCAGCGGACTTGGTGACATCGGCGGGTACGGCGAGGAGCCGGTCACCGGCGTCGAGGCGGTCGGCGGCGGCGCTGAGGCGCTCATGGCCGCGCCCGGTGATGACGACCCGTGCTCCTTCGGCCAGCAGCAGTTCGGCGGTGGCGAATCCCATGCCGGACGCGCCGCCGGTGATCAGGGCGGCCTTTCCGTCGAAACGCGCGGAGTCGGCGAGGCGGGAGGCCGTGTCGGCGAGGGGCGAGGCGGCCTCGGTGCGAGGCGAGTTCTTGATCATGCCGACCATCGTGGTCGGCACCCGCGCGGCGTGCGGAGAGTCGGCTCATGGTGGTGTCACGACCACCACCTTCGCGGCTCGGCCTTCGCGCCGCGGGCTTTCTGCCCCGGGCGCACGGGGAGGGCCGGGCCACCCGGCGGCCCGGCCCCCCCCGTACGCAGGCGGCGGCTCAACCGCGTACGACGCCGACGGCTCCCGCGACGATCGTGACGACGGACATCCCCACCATCACGGTCCGCACCCCCCAACTCCCTTCCACCGTGCCCTCGTTCGTGTCTTCCGGCGGCACGGTCCCCGCCCCCGGGAGGCCCGCGGCGCGACAGTGGGCGGGGAGCGTGGGTGACGGGCCGCGGCTTCCCGGCCGACAGCCGCCATGCGCAAGAACAGGGGATTGCAGCCAGTAGGGCTCCAGCAGGGCCGCACCGATCGCGCCATCCCATCCACGACAGGTCAGAGCATCCATGTCCGGGCCAACGACCGCCCCTGCCGCTTTGCAATGGCGGCCGGCGCCGCCGCAACCAGATCGTCACCGGCCGGAACGACAAGCCCACCGGTGGGTACGGCTTCCCGGCGGTACGGACGCGCGGTACCCCCGATGCACGAGGGCGGAGAACAGGGGGTGCAGGCAACCAGTGGGGCGACAGGGGAACCAGTGGGGTACCCGGCGGTGTCATGACGATCGAGTAGGCTTCCCGAGCGCGCCGCCCGTACGGTGCGCCGATGCGCCGCCCGCGTGGCGCGTGACGGGGAAGACCAGCGGCGCCCCGAGGCGCCGGTCAATGGCCCACGGGGGCCCGCACTGTGTGGAGGAAGCGGCGTTGGACGTCCAGGGTTGGCTCGAGACCGTACCGGCGGTGAGCGTCTATCTGCTGGTGGGGGTGGTCATCGGGCTGGAGAGTCTGGGCATCCCGCTGCCCGGCGAGATCGTTCTCGTCAGCGCGGCGATCCTGGCCGCGACACAGGACCACATCAACCCGGTGGTACTCGGCGCCTGCGCGACCGCGGGCGCGATCATCGGTGACTCCATCGGCTATCTGATCGGCCGCAAGGGCGGACAGCCGCTGGTCCAGTGGGCCGGGCGGAAGTTCCCCAAGCACTTCGGGCCCGACCAAGTCGCCATGGCGGAGGAGAAGTTCGACAAGTGGGGCATGTGGGCGGTCTTCTTCGGCCGCTTCATCGCGCTGCTGCGGATCTTCGCCGGCCCGCTGTCGGGCGTACTGAAGATGCCGTACTGGAAGTTCCTGATCGCCAACGTGCTGGGCGGCATCGTGTGGGCGGGCGGCACCACCGCGCTGATCTACAGCGTCGGCGTGGTCGCCGAGTCCTGGCTCAAGAAGTTCTCCTGGCTGGGCCTGGTGGCCGCGGTCCTCTTCGGCATCGGCTCGCTCGTCGTCATGAAGCGCCGTGCGCAGAAGGCCGCCGCCAAGCGCGAGGCGCAGGCGGCCGTGGCGCCGGAGCGCACGGCGGAGCCCGTGGCGGTCACCGACTGAGGCACCTCGCGGACGCGCGAGAATACGGGAAGCGGTCGGCCTGAGGGCCGGCCGCTTCTTGCGTTCCGCGCCCGGGCGGCAGCCGCTCACGCGAGCCGCTCGGTCGCCTCGGACTGCCGGCGGGCGGCCTCGGTCATGAAGTCCGCGATGAGCGCGAGTTGGTCCGGGGAGTAGTCCGCGCACAGCTCCCGCAGGGAGCCGACGAAGTCGGTGAAGTACGGGGCGACCGTGGCGGCGAACCGGCCGTCGAACTCGATCAGCACCTTGCGCCCGTCGTCCGGGTGCGGGACGCGGCGGGCCGCCTGTTTCTCCTCCAGCCTGCCGATCAGCGCGGTCACCGAGGCGGGCGTCAGTCCCGTGTGCCGTGCCAGGTCTCCTGCGGTGAGCGGGCCCAGGCGCTGCAGCAGGTCCACGGCCTTGGTCTCGGTGGCGCTCATGCCCTGGCGGGCGGCGAGCGCGGAGTGGAAGAGCACGGCCGCGGTGCTCAGCTCGCGGCCTGCCAGCAGCACCCGCTCGACCGCTGCTGCTTCCTTTTCTTCCTCGCGGCTTGGCATGGCGGCAGTCTACCCCTACAGTTTAGTTAGATTGAACTAAATAACTCTCTGTAGTGGTAGTGAAGCGACGGAGGTTTCTCATGCACGCACTGGTCATCGGAGGAGGCATAGCGGGGCCGGTCGCCGCCATGGCGCTGCGGCGGGCGGGCATCGATGCCACGGTCTACGAAGCCCACCCCACCGGCGCCGGGGGAGCCGGGGCCTTCCTCACCCTCGGCTCCAACGGCATCGACGCGCTCGCCGCCATCGGCGCCGACGCCCCCGCCCTCGCCGCGGGTTTCCCCACGCCCGGAATCGTCATGTACAGCGGCACCGGCAAGCGCCTCGGCACGTTCCTCGCCAGCCGCCCCGCAGGGGACGGCGACGGCATCGTCAGCCACACCCTCAAGCGCGCCGATCTCTACCAGGCCATCAACGACGAAGCCCGCCGCCGGGCGGTACCCGTCGAGCACGGCAAGCGGCTGGTCTCGGCCGAGCAGACCCCCCGGGGCGTACGCGCGCTCTTCGCCGACGGCAGCGAAGCCACTGGAGACCTGCTCATCGGCGCCGACGGCGTCCACTCCGCCGTACGCCGCGCCATCGACCCCACCGCGCCCGCGCCGCGCTACGTCGGCCTGGTCGGGCTCGGCGGCTACACCTCCGGGGTGCGCCTCGACACCGAACCCGGCACCTTCAGGATGATCTTCGGCAAGCGCGGCTTCTTCGGCTACGCCCAGGAGCCCGGCGGCGACGTGTGGTGGTTCGCCAACGTGCCGCGCCGCGAGGAGCCCGCCCGCGGCGAGGTCGAGGCGATCGGCGCGGAGGTGTGGCGCGGCCGACTGGCCCGTCTGTTCGCGCGCGACGCGGGGCCGGCCGGGCGGCTGATCGAGGCCAGCCAGGAACTCCTTCCGGCCAGCCCGCTGCACATCATGCCGAGCGTGCCCCACTGGCACTCCGGCCGGATGGTCATCATCGGCGATGCCGCTCACGCCCCCTCGCCCAGCTCGGGCCAGGGCGCGTCCCTGGCGGTCGAGGACGGAGTCGAACTGGCGAAGTGCCTGCGCGACGGCCCCGGCGTCCACGAGGCCTTCGCGGCGTACGAGGCGCTGCGCCGCCCCCGGGTCGAGCGCATCGCCCAGCAGGCGGCCCGCTCCAACAGCAACAAGACCGCGGGGCCCATGGCCCGCATCGTCCGCGATGCGCTGCTGCCGCTGTTCCTCAGGACGGTCGCCAACAGCAAGCACATGCAGCGGACATACGGTCACCACACCGACTGGGAGGCGCCCTCGCCCGCCGGTGACCGGAGCCTGCCGCGGCGCTCGACCACCCGCGGCTGAAAGGGGTTTTGCGCGACCGTGCCCCGCCGGGCGTGCCCATCTCCCGGAGGCCTGCACGGTACACAGGGGCAATTCGTGCATTTCTGCTCGGTGCGGAATGGCTTCTTTCGAGGCGAGACGTCAATGCCGGTGCGCCGTACGCTCGGTGAATGACGACCGGAATACGCAATCTCGTGGATCACTACGGTGCGGATCCCACCGGATCGAGCGACTGCGCAACGGACTTTCAGCGAGCGGTCGACGATCTCTGCGCGAGCGGCGGCGGAATCCTGATCGTTCCCGCCGGGCACTACCGGATACACAGCGCGGGAATCTTGATTCCCGACTCCGGCAACATCACGATCCAGGCCCACGGCGCCCACGTCTTCCGCAGCGAGACAGCCGTCTTCGACGTACTGATCGGCGGAGGATTCACAGCCACCGGCTTCGATGGCCCCTCGAACGTCACCATAAGCGGCGGCAGATGGGACGGCGGCGCGACGAACATGAGCCATCTCGACATGT
This sequence comes from Streptomyces sp. UF-297, assembly GCF_058245575.1. Lineage (NCBI taxonomy): Bacteria > Bacillati > Actinomycetota > Actinomycetes > Kitasatosporales > Streptomycetaceae > Streptomyces > Streptomyces sp. UF-297. The sequence continues at coordinate 52,801 of NZ_JBSIBZ010000063.1, forward strand.
TCTGCATCCAGTGCTGCGAGAACATCCACTACGAGGACCTGATCGTCGAGAACATCCCGGACTGGCATGCGATCGAATTCCGGGCCGTACGCAACGGCACGGCCCGGAATTGTGTGTTCCGGGGTTTCACCGCCCCGACCCCCTCGCGCTTCTACTCGGAGGCAATCCAGATTCAAGAGGGCGACGACGGCACGCACAGCGTCAACCTCGTGGTGGACGGCTGCGCCTCCGACGGGTTCGGCGCGCTGGTGGGGACGCACACCGCCACGGCACCCGGCAAGTTCCACGACGGCATCCGCGTGGTCAACAACCGCGTGACCAGATCGAAGAATTACGGGATACGGGCCGAGAACTGGCGCAATGCCGTGATCGCCAACAACCTGCTGCAGGACTGCAACTCCGGCATCATGGTCCAGCTGGTCCGCAACGCCGCGTACGAGTCCTGGTGGTGGTCCCAGACGGAGAACATCGTCGTCGCCGACAACGTGATGTCGAACATGGGCCTGGAGAACTCTCCGGGGCAGGGCGCCCGGTACGCGACGGTCGGCGTCTACGGCCAGCAGGACCGGCCGATGGAGAATGTGATCGTGTCGGGCAATATCGTGCGGGACTGGCGCAGCTCCAACGGAATCGTCCTCCAGTACGTCCACGAGGGTGTCGTCACCGGAAACGTCGTCAAGTACCAGCACAACGGAACGGGCACGGCAATCCTGTTCACCTCTTGTTCCGGAGGAACGGCCACCGGAAACAACGTCCGCTATGCCGGCGCCGGAATAGTGGGAGCCGAGGTATCGGCGGGCAACCGCATCACCCTCGCCTGATCACCGGCCCATGCCGGTATGCGCTGCCACCCGGGGAAATCCCGCGGCGTCCCTCAGGTCGTCGCCGCAAGTAGCCCGGCGCCCGAGTCCGCGGGCATCCAGCAAAGCGATACCGCTCCTGCCGGCGAGAACTTCGGCTGACACCCGCCCTTCGCCCAGGAGCGCGTGTGTCAGCTGCCGCTCTCGTCGCCCGTCGCGGCGCGGTGCTGCTGTGCCAGTTCCAGGTACATCGTCGCGTTGAGCTTGATGTGTTCGCGTTCCTCCGCGGTGAGTTCGCGCTTGACCTTCGCGGGGACACCGGCGACCAGCGAGCCCGGGGGGACCCGCAGGCCCTGGGGGACCAGGGCCTGTGCCGCCACGAGTGAACCGGCGCCGATGTGGGCGCCGTTGAGGACGGTCGCGCCCATGCCGACCAGGACGTCGTCCTCGACCGTGCAGCCGTGGAGCACGGCGTTGTGGCCGACGGAGACGTTGTCGCCGACGGTGACCGGGAAGCCGGGATCGACGTGCACGGTGCAGTTGTCCTGGATGTTGGTGCCGGCGCCGATGGAGATCGGGCCGCAGTCGGCCCGCAGTACGGCGTGGTACCAAAGGCTGGATCCCTCGCCCATGGTGACGTCGCCGATGACGACCGACGTCGGGGCGAGGAAGGCCGTGGGGGCGATCTGCGGTTCCTTGCCGCCCATGGCCGTGATCAGTGACTGCGACGTCATCGTGGTGTCCTCTCCTGGCTTGCGCCGGCGCTTGGAGTCGGCCGTGAGGCCACCGTATGGGTCGGCGCGGCCGCTGATCCATGGGACCGGCTGGGGCGTAGATCACAGAAGAGGGCAGGGGGCGGAGGAGAGCCCTGACCGGCGCAGTGAGTACGGTATGCCCGTGCCCACGAACCAGAACGTGTTCTCATCCATCGCGGCTTGGCGGCGCCGCGCGGTCTCCCGCGCCGTGCACCGCGGGACCCGATGGGTCAAGGAGGCCGGGGCCGTGACCGCCGAACGCCCCGGCCCGTACCGCTTCCGCCGCCTGGGCAGCGGCACCCGGCTCGCCTTCCCGCAGGGCACGATCTTCGGTGACCCGTGGATCGAGGTCGGCGAGCACTGCATCATCGCGCAGGACGTGACCCTGACCGCGGGCATGATGCCCGACCTGGACCTCGGCCCCGAGGCGATACTGCGGCTGGGCAACGGAGTGGTGCTGGGCCGGGGCAGCCATGTCATCGCCGATGTGCGCCTGACCATCGGGGACGACTGCTTCTTCGGCCCCGGGGTGTACGTGACCACCACCAACCACAGTTACGACGACCCGGACGTGCCCGTCGGCAAGCAGTGGCCGCGCACCGAGCCGGTCGAGATCGGCTCCGGCAGCTGGATCGGCACCGGCGCGGTGATCCTGCCCGGCGCGCGGCTGGGGCGGAACGTGGTCGTCGCGGCCGGCGCGGTGGTCCGCGGCGAGGTGCCCGACCGGGCCGTGGTCGCGGGCGCGCCCGCCCGCGTCGTACGCAGCTGGGACCCCGAGGCGGGCTGGCAGCCGCCGCTGCGCACGCCCGCGCCGGTACCGGTGCCCGAGGGCGTCACGCCGCAGCAACTGCTGGCGCTGGCCGGGCTGGAGGAGGGGGATCTGGAGCCGGGGGCGCGCTGAGCGCGTCGAGGGGTATGCGGTGTGTCGTCCGCGGGCACGTCGTGGCTGGTCGCGCAGTTCCCCGCGCCCCTTGAGGGGCCACCCGACGGCTGTCCACCGACCCGTCTCAGCCCCCCGAGGCGAGCAGCACCGTGCCCACCAGGGCGAGTGAGGCGCCCGCTGTCTGCAGGGCCCGCATCCGCTCCTTGAGGACGCCCAGGGCCGCGAGCGTGGTGACCACGGGGTAGAGCGAGGCGAGGACGGCGGCCATGGTGACCGGGCCGTTCTGGGCGGCGACGGCGTAGGTGCCGTTGGCCGCGACGTCCGCGATGCCGATGAAGGCGAGGGCGGGCAGCGCCGGGCGGAGTGTGGCCCAGCCCCCGTCGGGGAGTACGGCACTGCCCCGCCGCCGCGACACGTACAGCGCGGTGCCGCCGACCGCGACATTGCACACCCGCTGCACGAACAGCGCGAGGAAGAGCCCGGTCACCGTCGTGGACGCCGCCGCGATCAGCGCCATCACCGCGCCCATGCCGAAGGCCGCGATCAGGGTGAGGGCGATGGTCTGCCGCTCCACCGAGACACCGCGAAACTGCGGCCCGCTCGCCAGCAGTACCCCGACGACCGCCACGGTCATGCCCGCCGCCTGCATCAGCCCGGGCCGCTCGCCCAGCGCGAAGCCGACGCCGATCGGCACCACGGTCCCGCCCAGCGAGCCGAGCGGGGAGACCACCCCCATCGGGCCCAGTGCCAGGGCGCGGTAAAAGCAGAGCATCGCGGCCGGTCCCACCACACCCGCCGCGACCGCGAACCACAGCTGCGGACCGGCCTCGTGCCAGCCGCCGGTGGCCACGACCACCGCGCCCAGCACCGCCACCGCGAGGGCCTGCGACAGCACGACCACCGTCAGCGCCTGCATGCGTCGGGTCAGCAGCCCGCCGCCGAAGTCGGCGAGCCCCCACAGGAGGCTGGTGGCCAGGGCGAAGACCGCAGTCATGGGGAAACCTCGCAGTACAGTGAGCTGGACGCTGAAGTGCACCACACCGTAGTGCAGGGAATTGAACTGCGGAAATCAATATATTGGACGGACTGTGACGGACCTCGACCAGCTCACCCAGTCGCTCGCCCGCAACCTCAAGCGCTGGCGTACCGAACGCGGGTACACCCTGGACGCGTTGGCGGCCCGCGCCGGCGTCAGCCGCGGCATGATCATCCAGATCGAGCAGGCGCGCACGAACCCGAGCGTGGGCACCACCGTCAAGATCGCCGACGCCCTGGGCGTCAGCATCACCACGCTCCTGGACTACGAACAGGGCCCGCAGGTACGGCTGGTGGCGCCCGGCGAGGCCGTACGGATGTGGTCCACCGAAGCGGGCAGCCACACCGATCTGCTGGTCGGCGGCGAGGCCCCGGGGCCCGTGGAGCTGTGGGACTGGCGGCTGATGCCCGGCGACCACAGCGCCTCCGATCCGCACCCGCCGGGCACCGCCGAGCTGATCCACGTCCGCAGCGGCGAACTCACCCTGATCGTGGACGGGCAGGAGCACCTCGTACCGGCCGGCGCCTCGGCGACCTTCGAGGCCAAGGTCGCGCACGGCTACCGCAACGACGGCGCGCAGCCGGTGGAGATGACGATGGCGGTGGCCATCCCGCTCGCCCGCTGAGAGGCTGCCGCGCACACCACCTGACCTGCTAGTTTGATCAACATGTCGGAGTCCGTGAACACCTTTGACGCCCCTGCGGCCATGGCCGCCTTCGATGCGGTGCGCCCCGCCGTCCAGTGCCTCGACCTGCTGAGCGCGCCGGTCGCCGCCGCACTGCGCGACTGGTCCGGCTCCGTACCGGTGCAGGAGATCCTGTACGTGGACAGCGACCCGGCGATCTCGGACACCGCGGCCTTCGCCGAGCACTTCCCCGCCTGGCCGCTGGACCGCTCGGCGAACTGCGTGGTGGCGGCGGGCAAGCGCGGCGAGAGCGTCACCCTCGCGGCCTGCCTGGTCCCCGCGCACACCCGGGTCGACGTCAACGGCGCCGTCCGCCGTCAACTGGGCGCCCGCAAGGCCTCGTTCGCCCCGATGGACACCGCCGTCGGCGAGAGCGGCATGGAGTACGGCGGCATCACGCCGATCGGCCTGCCCGCGCACTGGCGGCTGCTCATCGACGCCGCCGTCGTGGACCTCCCGTACGTCCTGATCGGCAGCGGCGCCCGGCGCGGAAAGATCATCGCGCCCGGCAAGGCACTGGCCGAACTGCCGGGCGCGACGGTCCTGGAGGGACTGGGGGCGTAACGCCCTTCCGGACGGGGCCGCTCATCGGCGAGCCCCCGCCCGCTTGAGCCCGTCCGTCAACGGCTGCCCGCCAGGGGCCGCTCGCCGTACGAAATCCCGTGCCCTCAGGGGCACTTCTCCTCGTGCTTGACGGCCTTGAGGGTGATCCGCAGCTTCCTGATGTCCGCGCCCGGCGCCGGATCCTGGGCGCAGACCTTCCAGTTGGCGGGCCACAGGATGTGACGGTGCGCCCCGCGGGCATCGGCCATGCGGATGCTGGTGTCGTAGTCCAGCTCGTCGTACGCCGTGGCCAGGCTCTTTCCCGTGACATCGGGCATCTTGTCCGGTGAGGGGGCCGCTGCGGCGCCGGTCGCCGTCACCGTCAGCAGCGCCAGCGCCGCGGGGACCAGGGCGGCGCGCAGGGCGAACGTGGTACGGGTGGTGTTCATCGGGACGTCCTCCGTATCCCCTCGCGGCGAGGGGGTTCATCGGCAGGGGAGTTTGACGAACGTAGGCCGCAGCGGGGCCGGGCGGCGCGCTGGGCTGCGCTGAATCGGTGAAGCGCGGGCTATCGGGCGGGCGTGCGGCCGCGCAGGTCCAGGGAGAGCGCGCGGGAGTGCTCGGCGAAGCCCAGCGCCCGGTAGAGCGGCTCCGCGTCCTCGGTGGCGTGCAGATCGACCCGGGACACCCCGTGCGCGGCGAACCACTCCAGCAGCGCCTCGGTCGTGGCCCGCGCACAGCCGCGACCGCGATAGCGCGGGTCGGTGCACACGGTGTAGACAAAGCCGAAGCGGCCGGTGGGATGGCCGGGCGCGGGCAGCCGCTGCTCCAGACTGCCGACGGCGCACGCCGCCAAGTGCGGCCCACCGCCGACCGGTTCCGCCCCGTCCACGACGAACGGCCAACGGACGGGGGCCGCCGGAGATTCCCTCCGGCCGCGACAACCTCCGGGCCGGCCTTAAGATCAACTGGGCCGATGAGCCATCGGCCGTGGAACGGGCAAACGAACAACTGAAGGACCAAAGTGACGGGCCACCCGGCATCGCCGCTGCCGTTACGGAGCAGCCTGGCCGACCGCTGTCGGCGCATCACCGAATCCGGGCGCTTCGCCACCGCGATCTTCGTGCTCATCGTGGGCAACGCGGCCGTGCTCGGAGTCGAGACGTACTCCGGTGTCGTACAGCGCTGGCATGAGTGGATCGGGCTCGTCGAGCACGGGTTTCTGGCGGCGTTCACCGTCGAGCTCCTGCTGCGGGCCGGCGCGCACGCCGACCGGCCCAAGGACTTCTTCCGCGATCCGTGGAATCTGTTCGACGTGGCGGTCGTGCTGTGCGCCTTCCTGCCGGTGGCCAGTCAGAACGCGACCGTGCTGCGCCTGCTGAGGCTCGCCCGGGTGCTGCGCGCCGCGCGGTTCCTGCCGCAGCTGCGTGTGGTGGTCACCGCGATCGGCAAGAGCCTGCCGGGCACCCTCAGCTTTCTGCTCGTGGGCACGCTGCTGCTGTATCTGTACGCCATGGTCGGCTGGGTCTTCTTCGCCGACGACGACCCCGGGCACTTCGGTTCGATCGGCCGCGCCGCTCTGTCCCTGCTGTTGCTGCTCACCCTGGACGGCATCGGGGACGCGGTGCGCGCCGGGCTGGAGATCTCCCGGTGGACGATCGTCTATTACGCGTCCTACGTCCTGCTGGGCTCGTTCGTACTGGTCAATCTGCTGATCGGCGTCGTGCTCAACTCCCTTGAAGAGGCCCGGGAGTCGGAGGAGGCAGCGGAGCGGCAGGCGGCGGAGCGGGTGGATGCGGCCGAGGTGCGGGAGCGCATCGCGGCGGCCCGTAAAGCGCTGGACGACCTCGAAGCGAGCCTGTGAGGGCGAGCGGCGGGCCGTTCACGCCTGGAGCAGGTCGTGGAAGGCGGTGGCCGTGTCCAGGGGGGACCGGCCGAAGGGGGCGTCGAAGTTCCAGACCAGGAAGAGGAGGAAGGCGATCAGGGCGCTGAAGGTTCCGGCCAGGAGGAGTTCCCTGGCCGAGCGCCTGATCTGGAGGGTGAAGATCAGGCCGACCGTGACCAGGGCGCCGGTCACCAGACCGAACCAGACCACGCCGGGCAGCGTCTCCTGGGCGTTGTCCGCGCGGGAGCGGCGGGCCTCGTCAGCGGCGGCGACCTGGTCGAGCAGCGGCTGATAGGTCTGCGCCTCCAGGTCGTTGGCGGGCGGGCGCGCGGCGATGTCCTTGCGCAGGGTGTCCAGGAGCGCGGTGCCGCGGTCGGTGAGTTCGTGGCGCTCGATCATGTGCGGCCACTCCACGGTCGCCACATGCTCGGTGTAGCGCTGTACGTCCCGGTGGATGCGGGCCCGTACGTCCGCCGGGTAGATCTGGGCGCGTTCGCCGATCTCGTGCAGGGCCTGCGTCTCCTGGCGGGCTCCGTCCTGGGCCGCGCTGCGGGCCTCCCACACTCCCGCGATGGCCAGGCCCAGCACGATGGCGTAGACGACGCCGACCATCATCGTCATGTATTCCAGGACGTCGGGCGTCTCGGTGGGGTCGTCGTCCTCGGGCACCCGCCGGTGCCTGAGCAGGGTGACGGTCAGAACGACCGCGCAGGCCAGCGCCATGGCGAGGGCGAGTACGAGCCATTCCGTCATGCGGGTCTCCGGGGGCCAGGGGGTGGGGGAGGGGGTGTCTCAGCGCGCGGTGCCGCGGCTCGCGGACGGCCGGGAGCGGGAGCGCGGGCGCAGCATCGCGGCCGCGAGGACGGCGGGCGTGGTGACGACCATGGTGGTGGTGACCATGGAGTGACCGCTGGGGCGCTTCGCATCGTCGGCAGCGCGGTAGTGGGGGAGGGGGAGCGGGCGGGGGGGTTG
>NZ_JBSIBZ010000064.1:0-60065 GCF_058245575.1 Streptomyces sp. UF-297
GCCCGCGGGGGGCCACGGACCGGGCTCACTCCTCGCCCCGCCGGGCCGGCGGGCCGTCCGCGACGGCCGGCGGCGGGAAGGTGCGCAGCGTCGGGCTGAGCGTCACCGCCACCGTCAGCAGCGCGATGCCCACCACGCAGACCAGGACGGCCCGCTGGGTGTCGGCGAACTCCGTCAGCAGACCGCCCGCCATCGGGCCGAGCGCGGCCGAGACGCCGCCGGCCAGGCCGACGGCCCCGCTCAGCCGGCCGCGCAGCCGGTCGGGGGTGTCCAGCAACTGGTAGGTGCCGATGGCGGTGTTGGCGGTCGGCGCGAGGAAGGCCACCCCGGCCAGCACCGCGCCCATCGCCAGGGCGTTCCCGGCGGCCACGAAGGTCAGCGGGGTCAGCACCGCCATCGCCCAGAACGGCAGCAGCACCGAGCCGCGCGCCCCGAAGCGCCGGTACAGGGCCGGGGCGAGCAGCGCCCCGATCAGCGCCCCGGCGCCGTACATGGCCGCCATCAGGCCGACCTGGGCGTCCGGTACGCCATGGGCCTTGGCCACCACGATGATCACCAGGTACAGCACCTGGAAGAGGAAGTTGAGGGCCACCGCGCACAGCGCGGTCACCCGGATCAGCCGGTGGTTCCACACATAGCGCAGCCCCTCCAGCATCTCGTTCCTGAAGCCGCCCGCGGCCGGCGCCGCGCTCTGCGCACCGTCCTTCGCGGCCCGCTCGCGCTCGGTGCGGGGCAGCTTCAGGAACAGCAGCAGGAAGAACGAGGCGACGTGGCTGAGCGCCTCGGCGAGGAAGGGCAGCACCCGCTTGACGCCGAACAGGGCGCCGCCCAGGGCGTTGCCGGCCAGATTGCCGACCGCGCTGCGGGCGTGGTTGAGCGAGAGCGCCGTGGACAGCTGCTCGGCCGGCACCACGTGCGGCAGCGACGCCTCCTCCGCCGGGTCGAACAACGCGTTGCACACGCCGAGCACGGCGGAGACGGCGACCATGTGCCAGATCGCCACCGACTCCGTCCAGATGAGGGCGATCAGCACCGCCAGGGCCAGGACGCGGGCGACCTCGCACGCCAGCATGACCGCCTTGCGGTTCCAGCGGTCCACCAGCGTGCCCGCGGGCAGCCCCGCCACCAGCTGCGCCGCGGCGTTGGCGCCGACCACCAGGCCCGCCGCCGCGGGGGAACCGGTGACGGCGATCACCAGCAGCGGCAGCGCGATCAGGGTGGCGTTGCCGCCGGCGTCGGTCATCGACCGGCTCAGCCACAGCAGGTGGTAATTGCGGTTGCGTATCAGGGGTTTGGGGGCGGGGCCCGCCCCGGCCGGAGCCGGGGCGGGTGCAGTGGTGGGCGACATTCAGCGGCTCTCCCGCTTCGGGTGGGCGGCCAGCGTGCGCTCGCAGTGCCGGGCGATCTCGCGCAGGGTGTCCGCGAAGGACTCGGCGAGCTTGTCCACCGTCGCCGCGTCGAAGACGTTGGTGGAGTAGTACCAGGTGAAGCTCAGCTCCCCGTCGACCGCGCTGCCCACCACCTCCAGCAGGTGGGTGGCCAGCTCCGCCGGGCTCTGGTCCTCGCCGAGGCCGCCGTGCTGGGTGTGGATCACCCCGCCCGCCGGGCCGGTGTCCTGGCGCGCACTGTCGTACTGGCCCAGGTAGTTGAAGACGACCTCGGGCTCCTTGAAGCCTGCCAGGGCGGCGCCCGGCGACCCCTCGGGGCTCAGGTGGCGCAGCGCGCCGTAACCCAGCCCGTTGTCCTGTACGCCGCGCAGACCGCGCCGTACCGACTTCATCAGCCGCGGCCAGTCCGGGCGCTGGCCGTCCGCCGCCGGGACGTCCAGGGCCACCGGGTGGACGCTGGTGAACCAGCCCACGGTGCGCGAGAGGTCGATCCCGTCGAAGATCTCCTCGCGGCCGTGGCTCTCCACGTCCACCAGCACCCGCTCCCGGCCGGTCCACTGCGCCAGCGTCTGCGCCAGCGCGCCCAGCAGCACATCGCCGATGCGGGTGCGGAAGACGGTGGGCGCGGAGCGCAGCAGGGCCGCGGTCCCCTCCGCGTCGACCGTGGTGGTGGCGGTGGCCGTGGTGTCGGCGGAGTTGGGGCCCACCCCGTCGGCCGGCAGCGGCGCCGCGCCACCGAGCACCTCCGCCCAGTGGCCGGCCTCGTGGTCCAGGCCGCCCTCGGCGGTGTGCCGGGACAACAGCTGCGACCACTCCTGGAAGGAGGTGGTGCGGGCGCCCAGGTCGACGGGCTCGCCCGCGGCCGCCTGCCGGTAGCCGCGCTCCAGGTCGTCCAGGAGGATGCGCCAGGACACCGAGTCGACGACCAGGTGGTGGACGGTGACGAACAGCCGGCTCCGGGTGCCCGGCGCGCCGGTGAACAAGATGGCCTTCAGCAGCGGGCCGCCGGCCAGGTCGAAGCCGCGCTGGGCCTGGACGGCGGCGCGTTCGACGGCCGCCGCGTGCTCCTGGGCCGGGAGCCGGGACAGGTCCTGGCGGTCCAGCGACAGCAGCGGCAGCGCGCTGCCGTCCGCCGCCCGGGCGCCGAGCTCGGCGACCTCCTGGTGCCAGCGCCCGTCCCGGTGGGTGAAGCGGGTGCGCAGCGCGTCGTGGTGCGCGGGCAGCGCCGCCAGCGCCGTGGCCAGCGCCTCCTCGTCCACGTCCGCGACCAGCTCCAGCAGCGTGGACTGGTTGAAGTGGTCAGGGTGGCGGCGGGTGGTGAAGAACCAGTGCTGGGACGGAGTCAGCGGCACCGGGCCGGCGACCGGGCCGCGCTCGCGCGCCCCCGCCTCCTCGTCGGTGACGAGTTCGGCGACCGTGGCCAGCTCGGCGATGGTCTGGTGCAGGAACAGGTCCTTGGCGACCACCTTGACGCCCGCCTCCCGGGCCCGGGACACCGCCTGGATGCTCAGGATGGAGTCGCCGCCGATCTCGAAGAAGCCCTCGGTGATACCGACCCGCTCCAGGCCGAGCACATCCGCCCACACCTTCGCCAGCGCCTTCTGTACGGGCGTGGTGGGCGCCACGTAGGACGCCGCGCCCTCGGCCTGCGGGTCGGGGGCGGGCAGCGCCTTGCGGTCCACCTTGCCGTTGGGGCTCAGCGGCAGCTCGTCCAGGACCACGAACGCCGAGGGGACCATGTAGCCGGGCAGCGCCTGGCTGAGGAAGGCCCGCAGGTCACCGGCGGTCGGCTCGGCGTCCTGGCCCTCGCCCGTGCGCGGCACCGCGTACCCGACCAGGCGCTTGTGGCCGCTGCCGCCCGCGGCGGGCGCGGCGGCGATGACCGCGGCCTCGGCGACGCCGGGGTGCGCCAGCAGCGCGGCCTCCACCTCGGCCAGCTCGATCCGGAAGCCACGGATCTTGACCTGGTTGTCGTCGCGGCCGACGAACTCCATCTGGCCGTCGGCCCGCCAGCGCACCACGTCGCCGGTCCGGTACAGCCGCTCGCCCGGCGCGCCGAACGGTGAGGCCACGAAGCGCTCCGCGGTCAGGTCGGGGCGGCCCGCGTAGCCGCGGCCCAGCCCGCATCCGCCGATGTAGAGCTCGCCGGGGCGGCCGGCGGGCACCGGGCGCAGCCAGCGGTCCAGGACGTACAGCCGTACGTTGGCCATCGGGCGGCCGATCGGCAGGCTCTGTGCACCGCCCCGGTCGGCGCCCTGGAAGAGCGTGGCGACCAGGGTGGTCTCGCTGGGCCCGTAGATGTTGAAGAAGTCGCCGTGCGCCGACCAGCGTTCGGCCAGCTCGACCGGGCAGGCGTCGCCCGCCGCGCCGACCGCGCGCAGGGTGGGCAGCGCCGCCGGGTCGAGGGCGGCCAGCAGCGCGGGCGGGGTCATCAGGACGGTGGCGCGCTGCTCGCGGATCTCCTCGGCGAGGTCGCTGCCGGCCGGGGCCCGGCCGAAGCAGATGGTGGCACCGGACAGCAGGGTGCAGAAGATGTCCGAGACGCCGCCGTCGAAGCTGAACGACAGGTGCTGCAAAAGCCGGTCGCCGGGGACCAGGCCGAACTTCGCTTGGAAGTCCGCGACCAGGTTGCACAGCGAACGGTGGGTGATCATCACGCCCTTGGGACGGCCGGTGGAGCCCGAGGTGTAGACGACGTACGCCAGGGACCGGGGCCGGACCGCGGTGTCCGGGGCGGTGCCCGGGTGGCGCGCGATGCGCTCCAGCTCGGCTGCCCGGTCCAGGCAGATCAGCTCGGCGCCGGTGGCCGGCAGCCGGTCCAGCACCGCCTCCTGGGTGAGCAGCACCGGCGCGCGGGTCTCCTCGAACATCGTCGCCAGCCGCTCGGCCGGGTAGTCCGGGTCCAGCGGTACGTAGGCGCCGCCCGCCTTGAGCGCGGCCAGGGCGCCGACGACGACGTCCGGGCCGCGCCGGGCACAGACGCCCACCAGGACGTCCGGGCCCACCCCGCGCTCGATCAGGTGGTGCGCCAACTGGTTGGCGCGGGCGTCGAGTTCGGCGTAGCTGACGATCTGCTCGCCGTTGACCAGGGCCGGGGCGTCGGGGGTGCGGCGGGCCCGGTCGGCGAACTGCTCGTGGGCGAGCAGCAGCCGCGGCAGCTCACGGGAGGTGTCGTTCCACCCGTCCATCAGCTGGGTACGCTCGGCGGCCGGGAGGTGGCCGATGGCGGTCAGCGGGCGCGCCGGCGCGGCGGCGAGCTCGGTGAGCAGGGCCCGCAGGTGGGCCGTCATCCGCTGGGCGGTGCCTGCGTCGAACAGGTCGGTGTTGTACTGCAGTCCGCCGACGAGGGCGCCGTCCACCTCCTCGAACTGCACCGTGACATCGAAGTTCGCGGTGGCCGAGGGCAGCGCGAACTCCTCGATGCGCAGCCCGGACAGGGCCGGCGGCGCGGCCGGGGTGTTCTGCAGCACGACCATCGCCTGGAACAGCGGGGAGCGGCTGGGATCCCGCTCGGGGGCCAGCTCCTCCACCAGCCGCTCGAAGGGCACGTCCTGGTGGGCGAAGCCGTCCACCACCGTGCCGCGCACCTGGCGCAGCAGCTCGGCGAAGCTCACCCGCTCGTCGATCTTCGAGCGCACCACCAGGGTGTTGACGAAGAAGCCGACCAGCGGCTCCAGTTCGGTGCGGTCGCGGCCCGAGGTGACGGTGCCCACCGCGATGTCGTCCTGGTCGCTGTAGCGGGCGAACAGCAGCTGGCAGGCGGCGATCAGCGCCATGAACAGCGTGGCGTCCTGGCCCTTGGCCAGCTCCTTGAGGCGCGCGGTGACCTCGGCGGGGACGCGGAAGTCACAGATCGCGCCGTTGCGGGTGGCCACCGCCGGGCGGCGCCGGTCGGTGGGCAGCTCCAGCGGCGCCACCCCGTCCAGCTGACGGCGCCAGTAGGCCATCTGCGCCTCGCCCGCCGGGCCGGACAGCCGCTCGCGCTGCCAGAGCGCGAAGTCGGCGTACTGAATGGCCAGTTCGGGCAGGCCGGCGGGCTCGCCGTGCAGCCGCGCCCGGTACATCGCCGACAGGTCGGCGCCGATGACCGAGGACGACCAGCCGTCGGTGACGATGTGGTGCAGGCACAGCGACAGGACGTGGTCCTCTTCGGCCAGCCGCACCAGGCGGGCCCGCAGCAGCGGTCCGGTGCGCAGGTCGAAGGGGGTGCCGGTCTCCTCGGCCAGCAGCCGGGAGAGTTCGGCGTCGCGCACCGCGGCGTGCTCGGGGCCGCTCAGATCGGTCAGCGGCAGCGGCACCGGGCCCGCCGGGTGGACGATCTGCACGCCCCGGCCGTCGACGGTGTCGAAGGTGGTGCGCAGCGACTCGTGCCGGGCCACCAGGTCCGCGAGGGCGGCCTGGAGGGCGGCCACGTCCAGCGGGCCGCGCATCCGCAGCCCGGTCGGCGAGAGGTACTCGGTGCCGCCCGGCTCGTACGCGTCCATGAACCACAGGCGCTGCTGGGCGAAGGACAGCGGCAGCGCCGAGCCGTCCCGCGCCAGTGCGGGGATGCGGTCCGCGGCGCCGGGCGCGCCCGCGCCGGGCAGCGCCGCGGCCAGCCCGGCCACGGTCGGGGTGGTGAACATCGCGCGCGGCGACAGCTCCACGCCGAAGGCGGTCCGCATCCGGGAGGTGATCTGGATGCTGAGGATCGAATCGCCGCCCAGCTCGAAGAAGTTGTCGAGCACGCCGACCCGTTCCACATCCAGGGCGCGCGCCCAGATCCCGGCGATCTCGGCCTCGGTGTCGTTGCGCGGCGCGACGTACTCCGTGCCCAGCTCGGGGCCGCCCTCGGGCACCGGCAGCGCCTTGCGGTCCACCTTGCCGCTGGGGGTGTACGGCAGGGCCTTGAGCGTGGCGAAGCGGGCCGGGACCATGTAGTCCGGCAGCTCGGCCAGGAGGGCGGCGCGCAGCTCGGCACCGGTGGGGGCCACCGTGCCGGCGGCGGGGACCACATGGCCGACCAGGAAGGCGCGGCCGCTCTGGCGGTGCGCGGTCACGGCCGCCTCGCGCACGGCGGGCAGCGCCGCCAGCGCGGCCTCCACCTCGCCGAGCTCCACCCGGAAGCCGCGGATCTTGATCTGGTCGTCGGCGCGGCCCAGGAACTCCAGGGTGCCGTCCGCCCGGTAGCGGGCCCGGTCACCGGTGCGGTACAGCCGGGCGCCGGGCGTGAACGGGTCGGCCACGAAGCGCTCCGCGGTCAGGCCGGGCCGCCCCCAGTAGCCGCGGCTCACGCCGTCGCCGCCGATGAACAGCTCGCCGCCGACGCCCACCGGAACCGGGTTGAGGTCGGCGTCCAGGACGTACACCCGGGTGTTGGGCAGCGGGTGGCCCACCGGTACGAACGCGCCGTCCCCCAGGGTCTGCCGGGAGGGCACGAGCAGCGTCGAGTCGATGGCGACCTCGGTGGCGCCGTAGGCGTTGACCACCAGGGTGTCCGGGTGCAGGTGGTCCAGCAGCCGCAGGCAGTCGTCCGAGCGCCAGCCCTCGGAGCCGACCGACAGCAGCTTGAGCGCGGGCAGCCGGGCGCCGCGCAGCGCGACCTCGGAGACCAGCGCGCCGGCCAGCGTCGGCACCAGCTCCAGGCCGGTGCCGCCGACCGACTCGATGAGCTCCAGCAGCCGCGGCGGGTCGGTGACCAGGTCGGCCGGGCAGATCGTCAAGGAGCCGCCGAAGGGCAGCGAGCGCAGCAGGTCCGCGAAGAACAGGTCGACGGAGAGGCTGGTGACCGAGACGAAGTTCAGCCGCAGTTCGGACAGGCGGTAGCGCTCCTCCCAGGCGGCCAGGATGTAGCAGAGCTGGCGGTGCTCGACCATGACGCCCTTGGGGCGGCCGGTGGAGCCGGAGGTGTAGATGACGTACGCCAGGTCGGCCGGGCCGGTGCCCGGCTCGGGGGCGGTGTCCGGCTGCCCCGCGACCGTCTCCCACTCGGTGTCCAGGCAGAGGGTCAGCGCGCCGGAGTCCCGCCAGGTCCCGGCGTGCCGGGACTGGGTCACCAGCACCGGGACCCGCGAGTCGGCGACCATGAACGCGAGCCGGTCGGCGGGGTACTCCGGGTCCAGCGGTACGTACGCGCCGCCCGCCTTGAGGATGCCCAGCACGCCCACGGCCATCTCCAGGCCCCGGTCGACGTTGAGGCCGACCAGAGTGCCCCGGGATACGCCCAACGACCGCAGGTGATGGGCGAGTTGGTTGGCGCGCCGCTCCAGCTCGGCGAAGGTCAGCTGCTCGGGCGCGCCGCCGTACGGGGCCGCCGCGCCGAAGCGCACGGCCACCGCGTCGGGGGTGCGCAGCGCCTGCTCGGAGATCAGCTCGTGCACCGGCCGGTCGGCCGGGCGCTCCAGCGCGGTGTCGTTCCACCGCTCCAGCTGGGCGTGTTCACCGGCGGTCAGCCACGGCAGCCGCGACAGCGGGCGGTGCGGGTCGGCGGCGACCTGCGTCAGCAGCTCCCGCAGGTGACCGGCCATCCGCTCGATGGTGGCGGCGTCGAAGAGCTGCGGGTCGTAGGCCAGCTCGAAGCGCAGGCGGTCGTCCCGGTGGGCGCTCAGGCTGAGCGGGAAGGTGTTGGTGTCCAGCGCCCGTACCCCGCGGATGTGCAGGCCGTGGACGTCGGCGCCGCCGTCCTGGAGCGGGTAGTTCTCGAAGACGACGATGCTGTCGAACAGGGCGCTGCCGGCCGGGATGCCGCTGTAGCCCTGGATGCGGTCCAGGCCGGCGAAGTCGAAGCTCTCGCCCGCCATCCGCTCGTGCTGCAGCTGCCCCAGCCACTCCAGCAGCGGCCGGTCTGGCTCGATGCGGGCCCGTACCGGAACGGTGTTGATGAAGAGCCCGACCATGGACTCCACGCCGGGCAGCTCGGCCGGCCGGCCCGAGACCGTGGCGCCGAAGACGACGTCCCGGGTTCCGCTGTAGCGGGCGAGCATCAGCGCCCACAGGCCCTGGACCAGGGTGCTCGGCGTCAGCCGGTGGCGCCTGGCCAGCTCGGTGAGCTCGTCGCTGAGGGCGGTGGGCAGGGCGAAGGCGAGCGGGACGGAGGACTGGGCGCGGTGCGCCTCGACGGGCTGCCGGTCGTAGGGCAGCGCGGTGGCCGCGTCGAAGCCGCCGAGCACCTCGCGCCAGTGGGCCTCGGCGGCGGCCGGGTCCTGCTCGGCGAGCCAGGCCACATAGTCGCGAAACGCCCAGGCCGGGGCGGCGGGGCGGGAGGTGCCCGCCATGGCCGCCGCGTACTCCTGGCCGACCTCGGAGAAGACCGCCGCGGTGCTCCAGCCGTCCAGCAGCAGATGGCTGGAGGTCCACACCAGCTGCACGGTGTCCTTGTCCAGCCGCGCGATCTCCAGGCGCAGCAGCGGGGCCGCGCCCAGGTCGATGCCGCGCGCCCGGTCCTTCGCCAACAGGCGTTCCAGGGCGGCCTGTTGTCCGTCGGCGGCCAGGCCGCGCCAGTCGTGCAGCCCGACGGGCACCCGCACCGCGCGGTGCACGACCTGCACCGGCTCGGCGAGCCCCTCCCACGCCACGCGGGTGCGCAGCGCGGGCGTACGGTCCACGACCCGCTGCCAGGCCGCGGCCAGCGCCGCCGGGTCACTGACGCCGGACAGCTCCATGGACAGCTGGTTGAAGTACGACTGCGAGTCGGGGTCCATGAGCCGGTGGAAGAGCATGCCGCGCTGCATCGGGGTCAGCGGGTAGACGTCCTCCACGTCGCGGCCGTCGCCCACGACCCGGTCCACCTCGTCCTGGTCCAGGCGGGCCAGCGGGAAGTCGCAGGGCGTGCAGCCGCCGGAGGCGGGCAGCAGGCAGTGCTCGACGAGCTCGCGCAGGGCCTGGACCAGCTCCTGCGCCAGGCGCCGCACGGTGTCCTCGGAGTGCACCTGGTGCGAGTAGAACCAGGTGAAGCCGAGCCGGCCGTCCTCGACCACGCCCACCACGTCCAGCAGGTGCGGGCGCAGTTCGGCGGCGCCGGGCGCGTCGGCCGGGCCGTCCAGCCGCGCCCGGAACAGCCCGCCGTCGGCGGAGCCGGCCTCGAACCGGCCGTGGTAGTTGAAGGAGATCTGCGGCAGCGCGGCGTCCAGCAGTTCGGCCGCCGGGGTGCCGGGGGCGCTCAGCCGGCGCAGCGCGTCGAAGCCCAGGCCGTTGCCGGGCACCGCGGCGCGCCGCTCCTTGGCCGCCTTGATGATCCCGGCCCACCCGGCGTCCCGCGGCGCCCCGACGGACACCGGGTACAGCGTGGTGAACCAGCCGACCGTACGGGAGAGGTCCACGCCCTCGACGATGTCCTCGCGGCCGTGGCCCTCCATGGCCACCGCCACCCGCTCCGCGCCCGTCCACCGGGTCAGGACCGTGCCCGCCGCGCTCAGCAGCAGGTCGGTGACGCGGGTGCGGTAGACGGCCGGGACCCGGCGCAGCAGCGCCTCGGTGGTCTCCGCGTCCAGCTCGGCGGCGACGCTGCGGACCGAGCCCGCGGTGTTGGGGCCGTGCGCGTCGACGGGGAGGGACGGGGCGGCGGCGTTACGGGCCACCTCGCCGCGCCAGTACTCCAGTTCACCGTCGAGCCCGCCCGCGCGCACGTGGTCGCTCAGCAGGTGGGCCCAGTGGGTGAAGGCGGTGCCGCGGGGGCCGAGGTCGACCGGGGCGCCGGCGAGGGCCTGGGCGTAACCGCGCTCCAGGTCTTCCAGGAGGATGCGCCAGGAGACGCCGTCCACCGCCATGTGGTGGGCGGTCAGGAACAGCGAGTCGGGGCGGCCCTGCCCCTCCTCGAAGAGCACCGCCGCGAACAGCGGCCCCTGCTCCAGGCTGAGCCCGGCGCGCACGCTCTTCGCCGCGGCCGTGCGCAGCGCGGCCCGCTCGCCGGCCGGGTGCCCGGAGAGGTCGTGGCGGTGGAAGAGTTCGGCGGGCTCGGCCGGGGCCACCTCCTGCACCCATGCCTCGCCCTGCCGGGAGAAGCGCAGCCGCAGCGCGTCGTGGTGGGCGACCAGCGCGGTGACGGCGCTGCGCAGCGCCTGCGGGTCGGCGTCCGGGGCGAGTTCGACGTGCACCGACATGGTGACGCGGTCCGGCTCGGCCCGGTAGGTGTCGTACAGCCAGCGCTGGACCGGGGTCAGCGGCGCGGGTCCGGCGACGGCGGCGACGGCGGCGCCGACCGTGGCATCGGCCGTGTCCTCGACGGTCACGGCCTGGGCGAGCCGGGCCACGGTCTGGTGCAGGAACACGTCCTTGGAGGTCAGCCGGAATCCGGCGCGGCGGGCGCGGCTGACGGTCTGGATGCTGAGGATCGAATCCCCGCCCAGATCGAAGAAGTTGTCGTGCACGCCGACCCGTTCGACGCCCAGCACCTCGGCCCAGATGCCGGCCAGCGTCTCCTCCACGGCCGTGCCCGGCGCGGTGTAGTCCGCGGCCTCCGTGGCGCTGTCGAGGCGGGGGAGGGCGTTGCGGTCGAGTTTGCCGTTGGGGGTCAGGGGGAGGGCGTCGAGGAGGAGGACGCCGGAGGGGACCATGTATTCGGGGACGGCGGTGGCGGTGTGGGCGCGCAGCGCCGCCGGGTCCACTACGGCGCCCTCCTCGGGCACGGCGTAGCCGACCAGGCGCTTGCGGCCGTCGGACTCTTCCTGGACGGTGACGGTGGCCTGGTCGACCGCGGGGTGGGAGAGCAGGGCGGATTCGATGTCGCCGAGTTCGATGCGGTAGCCGCGGATTTTGACTTGGTCGTCGGTGCGGCCGAGGAATTCCAGGCCGCCGTGGGTGCGCCAGCGGGCGAGGTCGCCGGTGCGGTACATGCGTTCGCCGGGGGCGCCGTAGGGGTCGGCGGTGAAGCGTTCGGCGGTCAGGGCGGGGCGGTTGACGTAGCCGCGGGCCAGTCCGGTGCCGGCGACGTAGAGTTCGCCGGCGACGCCGGTGGGGACGGGTCGTAGGGCTTCGTCGAGGACGTAGACGCGGTGGTTGTCGCGGGCCCAGCCGACGGAGACGGGTCCGTCGGCGATGGTGTCGCCGGGTTCGACGCGGAATTCCATGCAGCCGACGGTGGCTTCGGTGGGTCCGTATTCGTTGATGACGGTCACGTCGGGGTGTGCGGTGCGCCACTGCTCAAGGACTTCGCCGAGCAACTGCTCGCCACCGACGACCAGTTGGCCGGTGGGCAGCAGATCCTGACGGGTTGCCCCCAGCAGCGCCAGATGCGAGGGGGTCACCTTCAGCAGCGAGCACTGCTCACCGGTCGGCGCCTGGGGATCGTCCAGCCCGCTGATGCGGACCTGGCCGCCGCTGATGAGGGGGACGTACAGGGCGGTGACGGTGAGGTCGAAGGTGACCGGCGAGTGCAGCACGGCGGCGCCCGTGCCGCCGGGGTAGGCGTCGGCCGCCCATGCCACGTAGTCCACGAAGGAACGGTGTTCGATGACCACGCCCTTGGGGCGGCCGGTGGAGCCGGAGGTGTAGATCACGTACGCGGGGTGTGCGGGCGAGAGCGGGGCGACCCGCTCGGTGTCGGCCACCTGTCCGTCGGGCAGCTCGGCGCCCAGCCCCGTCGCGCCCGCCCCGTCGATCTGTACGAGGGCAGGGCCGTCGGCGGGCAGCTTCTGCCGTGCCGTGGCGTCCACCAGCACCAGGTCGGGGGCGGCGTCCTGGAGGACGTAGGCGATGCGCTCGGCGGGGTGCTCGGGGTCGACCGGTACGTAGGCGGCGCCTGCCTTGAGTACGCCGAGCAGGGAGACGACCAGGTCGACCGAGGGGGCGGCCGCCACCGCGACCAGGCTCTCCGGGCCCACGCCCCGGCCGATCAGCGCCCGCGCCACCCGGCTGGAGCGCGCCGCCAACTCGCCGTACGTCAGGGCCTCTTGGCCGTGAGAAAGGGCAGTGGCGTCCGGGCTCTGTGCCGCTCGCGCCTCGAAGAGCTCGACGACCGACCCGGCCGTCACCTCACGCGAGGCGCCGGTGCCCTCGGTCAGCCGTTCCTGGCGCTCGTCCGCCGACATCCACGCCAGCTCCCGGACCGTACGCGCGGACCGCGCGGCCACGCTCGCGAGCAGCCCCCGCAGATGCGCGGCGAGCCGGGTCACCGTGGCGGCGTCGAAGAGGTCGGTGGCGTACTCGACGGCGCCGCGCAACTCGCCGCCCTGGTCCTGGAATTCAATGGTCAGGTCGAAGTTGGCGGAGGTGCGCGGGGCGGTGTACTCGGCCACCTGGAGGCCGGGCAGCTCAGGCAGGCGCTGCGGACCGCTCTGCAGCAGGACCATGGTCTGGAACAGGGGGGTGCGGCTGGGGTCGCGGTCCGGGCGCAGCTCCTCCACCAGCCGGTCGAAGGGCACCTCGTCGTTGGCGTACGCCTCCAGGACGGTGTCCTTGACCTCGGCCAGGAAGTCCGTGAAGGAGGAACCGGCGTCCACGGTGGACCGCAGCACCACCGTGTTCACGAAGAAGCCGACCATACGGTCGAGTTCGGGGCGGTTACGGCCCGCCGTGACCGCGCCCACCGCGATGTCCGACTGCCCCGAGTAGCGCGCGAGCAGCACCTGGCAGGCGGCGACCAGCACGGTGTAGAGGGTGGTCCCCTGGGAACGGGCCAGCTCCCGCAGCCCGGTGGCCACCTCGGCGGGCAGCGCGAACTCGTGCACGGCGCCCGCGCCGGAGCGCAGCGGCGGGCGCGGCCGGTCCGTGGGCAGGTCGAGCGGGGTGAGACCGGCCAGCTTCTGCCGCCAGTAGCCCAGGTGCTCCTCCAGCCACTGCGCGGAGATCCGCTCGCTCTGCCAGGAGGCGAAGTCCGCGTACTGGAGGGAGAGTTCGGCCAGTCGCTCGTCGGTGCCCCGGTGGCGGGCCGCGTACAGGGTGCCCAGCTCGTCCAGCAGCACCTCGGTGGACCAGCCGTCGGTGACGATGTGGTGGGCGCAGAGCACCAGGACGTGCTCCTGCTTGCCCAGCCGTATCAGGGCGGCGCGGAACAGCGGGCCGGTCCGCAGGTCGAAGGGCAGATTGACCTCCTCGCGGACCAGGCGCGCCAGTTCCCGCTCGCGCCCCGGGCCGTCCGTGGTGCCCCCGGCGGTGGCGTCCAGGACCGGCACCGGCACCTCGGCGGCCGGGCGGACGACCTGGACGGGCGCGCCGTCGACCGCCTCGAAGGTGGTGCGCAGCGACTCGTGGCGGGCCACCAGGTCGCCCACCGCGCCGGTCAGCGCCGCGGTGTCCAGGGCGCCGGTGAGCCGCAGGCCCGCGACCGAGTTGTACTCGGTGCTGCCCGGCGCGAACTCGTCCACCAGCCACAGCCTGCGCTGGGCCGAGGACACCGGCAGCGGTGCCCCGCCGCGCGGGACGGCCGGGATCTCCTGCCGCTGCCCGGCCCCGCCGGCGAGCCGGCGGCGCAGGAGTTCCTGGAGGTGGGCGGGGAGGGCGGACACGCGGTCGGTGCGCTGGTTCGGGGCGTTCACGTCGGGCTCTCCGTTGTGCTGTGAGGAAGGTGCGAAGGTCTGCGGGCTGAAGCGGGATGGGGGGCGGGGGACAGGGGTCAGCCGGCCATCCCGTCCCCTTCCGCCTCCGCGAGCGCGGCCTGCTCCAGTTCGGCGAGGATCTTCTCCTCGACGATCTCGGAGAGCTGGGCCACGGTCGGCGCGACCATGACGTCGCGCGGGGAGAGGTCGAGGCCGAAGGCGACCTTCATCCGGAGCACCGTCTGGATGCTGAGCAGGGAGTCGCCGCCCAGGTCGAAGAAGTTGTCGTGCACGCCGACCCGTTCGACGCCCAGGATGTCCGCCCACAGCGTGGCCACGGCCTCTTCGGTCGGCGTGCCCGGCGCGGTGTAGTCGGTGGTGTCGGCGGTGCTGTCGAGGCGGGGGAGGGCGTTGCGGTCGAGTTTGCCGTTGGGGGTCAGGGGGAGGGCGTCGAGGAGGAGGACGCCGGAGGGGACCATGTATTCGGGGACGGCGGTGGCGGTGTGGGCGCGCAGCGCCGCCGGGTCCACTACGGCGCCCTCCTCGGGCACGGCGTAGCCGACCAGGCGCTTGCGGCCGTCGGACTCTTCCTGGACGGTGACGGTGGCCTGGTCGACCGCGGGGTGGGAGAGCAGGGCGGATTCGATGTCGCCGAGTTCGATGCGGTAGCCGCGGATTTTGACTTGGTCGTCGGTGCGGCCGAGGAATTCCAGGCCGCCGTGGGTGCGCCAGCGGGCGAGGTCGCCGGTGCGGTACATGCGTTCGCCGGGGGCGCCGTAGGGGTCGGCGGTGAAGCGTTCGGCGGTCAGGGCGGGGCGGTTGACGTAGCCGCGGGCCAGTCCGGTGCCGGCGACGTAGAGTTCGCCGGCGACGCCGGTGGGGACGGGTCGTAGGGCTTCGTCGAGGACGTAGACGCGGTGGTTGTCGCGGGCCCAGCCGACGGAGACGGGTCCGTCGGCGATGGTGTCGCCGGGTTCGACGCGGAATTCCATGCAGCCGACGGTGGCTTCGGTGGGTCCGTATTCGTTGATGACGGTCACGTCGGGGTGTGCGGTGCGCCACTGCTCAAGGACTTCGCCGAGCAACTGCTCGCCACCGACGACCAGTTGGCCGGTGGGCAGCAGATCCTGACGGGTTGCCCCCAGCAGCGCCAGATGCGAGGGGGTCACCTTCAGCAGCGAGCACTGCTCACCGGTCGGCGCCTGGGGATCGTCCAGCCCGCTGATGCGGACCTGGCCGCCGCTGATGAGGGGGACGTACAGGGCGGTGACGGTGAGGTCGAAGGTGACCGGCGAGTGCAGCACGGCGGCGCCCGTGCCGCCGGGGTAGGCGTCGGCCGCCCATGCCACGTAGTCCACGAAGGAACGGTGTTCGATGACCACGCCCTTGGGGCGGCCGGTGGAGCCGGAGGTGTAGATCACGTACGCGGGGTGTGCGGGCGAGAGCGGGGCGACCCGCTCGGTGTCGGCCACCTGTCCGTCGGGCAGCTCGGCGCCCAGCCCCGTCGCGCCCGCCCCGTCGATCTGTACGAGGGCAGGGCCGTCGGCGGGCAGCTTCTGCCGTGCCGTGGCGTCCACCAGCACCAGGTCGGGGGCGGCGTCCTGGAGGACGTAGGCGATGCGCTCGGCGGGGTGCTCGGGGTCGACCGGTACGTAGGCGGCGCCTGCCTTGAGTACGCCGAGCAGGGAGACGACCAGGTCGACCGAGGGGGCGGCCGCCACCGCGACCAGGCTCTCCGGGCCCACGCCCCGGCCGATCAGCGCCCGCGCCACCCGGCTGGAGCGCGCCGCCAACTCGCCGTACGTCAGGGCCTCTTGGCCGTGAGAAAGGGCAGTGGCGTCCGGGCTCTGTGCCGCTCGCGCCTCGAAGAGCTCGACGACCGACCCGGCCGTCACCTCACGCGAGGCACCCGTGCCCTCGGTCAGCCGTTCCTGCCGCTCGTCCGCCGACACCCACGCCAGCTCCCGGACCGGCGCCTGGGGGGTTGTCACCACGCTCTGCAGCAGGGTCCGCAGCTGGCCCGAGAGTCGCTCCACCGTCTCGTGGCGCAGCAGCTCGGGGTCGTAGGCGAAGCTGAACGTCAGCCGGTCACCGGGGTAGACGGTGATGGCCAGCGGGTAGTTGGTGGTCTCCACGTCGGCGTGCAGATCGCGCATCCGCAGCCCGTGCCGGGCGCCGACGCTGTCGTCGATCGGGTAGTTCTCGAAGACGATGACGCTGTCGAAGGCCCGGCTGCCGTTGGGCACCTCGCTGAGGGACTGGACCCGGGCGAGCGGGAGGTGCTCGTACTGCCGCGACTGGGCCTGTCGCGCCTGCAGCTGGGTCAGCCAGTCCAGGAGGTGGGCCGAGTCCTCGATGTGGGCGCGCACCGGCAGGGTGTTGATGAAGATGCCGTGGATGGCCTCCGAGCCCGGCAGGTCGGCCGGGCGGCCGGAGGTGGTGGCGCCGAAGCAGATGTCGCGCTCGCCGCTGGAGCGGGACAGCAGCAGCGCCCAGGCGCCCTGCACGAGGGTGTTGACCGTGAGCCGGTGCTCGCGGGCCAGCGCGGCCAGGCCGGCGCTGAGCTCCGCGGGCAGCTGGAGCCCCAGCCGGGCCGAGGAGCGGGCCTGGTGCGCCGCGGTGGCCTGCCGGTCGTACGGGAGCGGGGTGGGCGAGGAGAACCCGGCCAGGGCCTGGGACCAGAACCGCTCGGCGGCCTCGGTGTCCTGCCCGGCGAGCCAGGCGACATGGTCGCGGAACGCCGGGCGGTAGGGCAGCGCGGAGCCGTCGCCGCCCGCGGCGAGCGCGCCGTAGCAGGTGAACACGTCGCCCAGGACCTGGAAGGCGCTCCAGCCGTCCAGCAGCAGGTGGTGGAAGGTCCACAGCACCTGCACGGCGTCGCCCGGCAGTTGGGCCAGGGTGATACGCATCAGCGGAGCGCGGTAGATGTCGAGCCCCTCGGCGCGGTCCTGACGGAACAGCTGTGCCAGCGCCGCCTCGCGCCCGCCGTCCTGCGCGCCCGTGCCGCGCCAGTCGAGGTGGGTGACCGGCAGCCGCACCGCGCGGTGCACGGCCTGCAGCGGCTCGGCCAGCCCCTCGCGCACCACCGCGGTGCGCAGGACGGGGGTGCGGTCCACGACCTGCTGCCAGGCGCGGCCCAGCAGGTGCGGGTCGGCGACGCCGTCCAGCACGAACGAGATCTGCTCCAGGTAGAGCGCTTCGTCCGGCTCGGCCATGCTGTGGAAGAGCATGCCGGACTGCATGGGCGTGAGCGGGTAGAGGTCCTCGATGGTGCGGCCGTCGCCCACCAGCCGGTCCACGGCGCCCTGGTCGAGGCGGGCCAGCGGGAAGTCGCTGGGCGTGGCGCCGCCGGCGGCCGGGTCGGCGCAGTGCCCGATCAGGTCGCGCAGCGCCTCCACGGTGTCCCGCGCCAGTGCCTCGATCGTGCCGCGCTCATGGACGTTGGCGGAGTAGTACCAGGTCAGCTCCAGGCGGCCGTGCTCGACGCGGCCGACCGCGTCCAGCAGGTGCGCCCGCGGCCCCTCGCCGCTCTCGGTGAGCTGGACGCCCGCGCCGCCCGGCCGGAACAGGGAGCCGTCGGCGGTGTCGGTGTCGAACCGGCCCAGGTAGTTGAAGCTCAGCTCGGCGGGGCTCGCCGCGCCCTGCCCGGCCCGCCGCCCACCGCGCAGATAGCGCAGCGCACCGTGGCCCAGCCCACGGCCCGGTACGGCGCGCAGCTGCTCCTTGACGGACTTGACCACCGCCGCCCAGCCGGCGTCCGCCGGGACGGTCAGCGCGACCGGGTAGAGGCTGGTGAACCAGCCGACGGTACGGGTGAGGTCGACGCCGTCGAAGAGGTCCTCGCGGCCGTGGCCCTCCAGGTCGATGACGGTGCGCTCCCGGCCCGTCCAGCGGGCGAGCGCCCGGCCGTAGGCGCTGAGCAGGATGTCGTCGACGCGGGTGCGGTAGACCGGCGGCACGTGCTGGAGCAGCGCCTGGGTCTCCTGCTCCGACAGGTGTACGGAGACGGTCCGGGTGGACGCGACGGTGTTGGGCCCGGCGCCGTCGGTGGGCACCGCGCCGTCCTGGGCGGCGGCCGCCTCGACCGCGTCCCAGTGCGGCGCCTCGGCGTCGAAGCCGCCGTTCGCGGTGTGCTCGTGCAGGCGGTGCGCCCAGGCGCGGAACGGCGTGGTGCGCGGGCCGAGGTCCACGGCCCGGCCCGAAGCCGCCTGCCGGTAGGCGGTGTTGAGGTCCTCCAGCAGGATGCGCCAGGACACCCCGTCCACGATCAGGTGGTGGGCGGTGAGCACCAGCTGGGCGCCGCGGTCCGGGCCCCGCTCGAAGAGGGCGGCGGCGAAGGTCTCGCCGTCCTCGATGCGGTGCCGCGCCGCCGGGCCGTGCGGCCAGTCGCGCACGGCGGCCTCCTGGTCCGCCTCGGTGTGCCCCGAGAGGTCGACGGTGTGCAGCGGATGGGCCCCGGCGCCGGCGCCGAGGAACTCCTGGCTCCAACTGCCGTTTGCCGCGGGCCGGTAGCGGGCCCGCAGCGCCTGGTGCCGGTCGGGCAGTGCGGCCACGGCGGCGGCCAGCGCCGCCCGGTCGCAGTCCGGGTCGAGGTCGAGGACGACGTACTGGTCGAAGTGGTCCCGGGACTGCGGGTGGGTGGCGAAGAACCAGTGCTGGATGGGGGTGAGCGGGGCCTCGCCGGTGGCCGGCAGCGCCGTGCCGCCCGCCGCCGCGCCGCCGGTCCCGTCCCCGTCCGTAGCGGCCACCGCGGCCAGCGACGCCACGGTCTGGCGCAGGAACACGTCCTTGGAGGTCAGCCGCAGACCCGCCCGGCGGGACCGGGAGACGACCTGCATGCTCAGGATCGAATCGCCGCCCAGGTCGAAGAAGTTGTCCTGGGCCCCGACCTTGTCGATGCCCAGCACCTCGCTCCAGACGCGGGCCAGCGCCTCCTCGACGGGGCCGCGCGGGGCGACATAGCCCTCGCCCGGACCCGCGGCCGACTCCGCGGGGGCCGGCAGCGCCCGGCGGTCCAGCTTGCCCGCCAGGGTGAGAGGGAGCCGGTCCATGGCGACGAAGGCGGTGGGCACCATGTGGTCGGGCAGCGTACGGCCCAGGAAGGCACGCAGCTCGCCGGAGGAGGGCACCTCGCGGCCCGCCCTGGCCACCACATAGCCCACCAGCTGCTGGGGGCCGTTCTCGCGCCGGAACGCGGTGACCGCGGCCTCGGCCAGGCCGGGGTGGGCCAGCAGCGCGGCCCGTACCTCGCCGGGCTCCACGCGAAAGCCCCGGACCTTGACCTGGTCGTCCATCCGCCCCAGGAACTCCAGCTCCCCGGAGGGCAGCAGCCGCGCCCGGTCGCCGGTGCGGTACAGCCGCTCGGCCGGGTCGAAGGGCGCGGTCACGAAGCGCTCGGCGGTCAGCTCCGGCTGGTTGAGATAGCCCAGGGCCAGCCCGTCACCGGCGATGCACAGCTCGCCGGGGATCCCCGGCGCCACCGGCGCCAGCCGCTCGTCGAGCAGGTGGATGCGGGTGTGGGCCAGCGGCCTGCCGATCGGGACGGAGGGGCGCCGGGTGTCCCGCTCGGTCATCGGGTGGGTCGCGGCGAAGACCATGCTCTCCACGGGGCCGTAGCCGTTGACCAGCCGCAGGCCGGGGAACTCCGCGAGGGCGCGGCCGACATGGGCGGCGGAGGCGGCCTCACCGCCGGTGATCACCTGACGCAGCGAGGCGAGGACGGAGGGGTACTCGTCCACGATCACGTTGAAGAGGCTGGCCGAGAGCCACAGCGTGGTGACGCCGTGCGCGGCGACCAGCTCGGCGACGACCTCGGGGTCGGGGGTGGAGCCGGGGTGCAGCACACAGGTGCCGCCGTGCAGCAGGGCGCCCCACAGCTCCAGCGAGAAGGCGTCCCAGGACATGGGGGCGGCCTGCAGCCAGGTGTGGTCGGGCCCGTAGTCCACGAAGTCCTGTCCGAAGAAGACGCGGACGGCGGCGCGGTGCGGGGAGACGACGCCCTTGGGGCGGCCGGTGGAGCCGGAGGTGAACATCACGCACGCCACGTCGCCGGGCCCGGAGGTGACCGGCAGATCGGTGGCCTCCAGCGCGTCCAAGCGGGCCCGCTGCGCGTCCGGCACCACCACCGGGACGGCCCCGGCCCCGGCCAGGCGGCCGCTCAGCGAGCCGTCGGTGACCAGCGCCACCGGGGCGGCGTCGGCGACGAGTTCGGCCAGCCGCTGGTCCGGGAACGCCGGGTCCAGCAGCACGTACCCCGCCCCGGTCTTCAGTGCCGCAAGCAGCGCGGTGATCAGCTCAGGGCCGCGCTCCAGGAAGATCCCCAGCAGGGTGCCGCGGCCGGCGCCCAGGGAGACCAGGTGCCGGGCGAGCCGGTTGGCATCCGCGTTCAACTGCCCGTACGACACCCGCCGTTCGCCGAATACGAGCGCGGTGGCCTCGGGCGTACGGGCCGCCTGCGCCTGGAACAGCTCGTGCAGCGTACGGTCGGCCGGGTACGGCACCGGGTCGGCCCCGGCGGGCCGGGTGAGCCGGGCCGCCTCGGCCGCGCCGAGCAGCGGCAGCTCGCCCAGCGGACGGTCGGGCCCCTCGGCGATGCCCGCCAGCAGGGCGCCCAGGTGCGCGCCCAGGCGTTCGACGGTGGCGGCGTCGAACAGCTCGGTGCTGTACTCCAGGACGCAGGTCAGCGCCCCGCCCTTCGGGGAGAACTCCACGAACAGGTCGAACCGCGAGAAGTGGCGCGGCAGTTCGTACTCGGACATCCGCAGGCCGCCCGCCCGCGGCAGCTCGGCGAGCCCCTGCTGGAGCGCGACGACGACCTGGACCAGCGGGTTGCGGCTGAGGTCGCGCTCGGGCGCCACGGCCTCCACGACGCGGTCGAAGGGCACCTCCTCGGCCGCGAAGGCGTCCAGCACCGTGGCCTTCACCTCGTCCAGGAAGTCGGGGAAGGCGCGGTGGGGGTCGGCCTGGGCGCGCAGCACCAGGGTGTTGACGAAGAAGCCGATCAGCCGCTCCAGTTCGGGGCGGCCGCGGCCGGCCGAGGCGGTGCCGACGGCGACGTCGGACTGTCCGCTGTAGCGGGCGAGGAGCACCTGCACCGCCGCGGTCAGCGTCATGAAGAGCGTGGCGCCACGCCGGCGGCCCAGCTCGCGCAGCGCCTCGACGACGGGGGCGGGAATCTCGAAGCGGTGTGCCGCGCCCGCGGTGGAGCGCACCGCGGAGCGGGGGCGGTCGGTGGGCAGCTCCAGCGGCGTCAGATCGTCCAACTGCCGCTTCCAGTAGGCGAGCTGGCCGTCGAAGTCCGCCCCGGAAAGCCGCTCGCGCTGCCAGTGGGAGAAGTCGGCGTACCGCGTGGGCAGGGCCGGCAGGGTGGCCGCGCCGACGGCCCCGCCGTCACATCCGGCCGCGTACAGCTCGGCGAACTCCTCGGCCAGCACCCGCATCGACCAGCCGTCGGTGACCATGTGGTGCAGGTTCAGGACGAGCAGGTGCTCCTGACGCGCCCGCTCGATCAGCAGGACCCGCAGCGGCGGGCCCTGGCGCAGGTCGAAGGGGAGCCCGGCGTCCTCGCGCAGCAGCCGCGCCACCTCGGTGTCCCGTTCCCCCTCGGCGGTCTCGGCCAGGGACACGGAGCGCAGCGGGAGTTCCACCGTGTCGTGGACGGTCTGGACACCCACCCCGTCGACCGCGTCGAAGGTGGTGCGCAGCGACGCGTGGCGCGCCACGAGCGCGGTGAGCGCGGCGCGCAGCGCGGCGGGGTCGAGCGGGCCGGTCAGCCGCAGCGCCAGGGGGGTGTTGTACTCCACGGCGCCGTTCTCGAACTCGTAGAGGAACCACAGGCGTTGCTGGGCGTACGAGAGCGGAAGGGCGGTGGTGCGGGGCGCGGCCGGGATGGGTGCCACGGCCCGCGCGCCGTCCGCGGTGTCCGCGGCGGGGCCGGTCAGGGACGCGGCGAGAGCGGCGACGGTGGGGGTGTCGAACAGGGCGCGCGGCGGCACCGGGACGCCCAGCGCGGCCCGGAGCCGGGAGTGCACCCGGAAGGCGGCGATCGAGTCACCGCCCAGGTCGAAGAAGTCGTCCTCGGCGCCGACCCGTTCCACGCCCAGCACCTCGGCCCAGATGTCCGCGACGGCCCTCTCGGCGGGGGTGCGCGGGGCCACGTGTTCCGCGCTAGCCAGCGCGTTCCAGTCGGGGGCGGGCAGGGCCTGCCTGTCGAGCTTGCCCGCGGGGGTCAGCGGGAGCCGGTCCAGGGGGACGAAGGCCGCGGGCACCATGTGCGCGGGCAGCGCACGGCCCAGGAAGTCCCGCAGCTCGGCGGCGTGCGGCGCGCCGTGACCCGGCGCGGCCACCACGTACGCCACCAGCTGCCGGGGGCCGAAGCCGCGCCGAGGCGCGGTGACGGCGGCGCCGCCGACCGCGGGGTGGGCCAGCAGCGCGGCCCGTACCTCGCCGGGCTCCACGCGAAAGCCCCGGATCTTGACCTGGTCGTCGATCCGGCCCAGGAACTCCAGCGCGCCCGAGGGCAGTTCGCGGACCTGGTCACCGGTGCGGTACAGCCGCTCGGACGGGTCGAGGGGGTCGGCGACGAACCGCTCGGCGGTCAGCTCGGGCCGGTTGAGGTAGCCCAGGGCCAGCCCTGCGCCGCCCAGCCACAGTTCGCCGGGCTCGCCCGGCGCCACCGGCGCCAGCCGCTCGTCCAGCACCCGCAGCCGGGTGTGGGCCAGCGCGCGGCCGATGGGCACCGTCGTTGTGCCGCTGGGGTCCAGGTCGGCCTCGGTGACCCGGTGGCAGGTGGCGAAGATCATGCTCTCCACCGGTCCGTACGCGTGGACCAGGTGCAGGCCCGGCCGGGTGCGCAGGGCGGTGGCCAGGTGGGCGGGCGAGACGGCCTCGCCGCCGGTCAGCACCTCGCGGACGGCCGCGACGAGCGCCGGGTACTCGTCGACGACGACGTTGAACAGGCTCGTCGACAAAAAGAGCGTGGTGATGCCGTGCTCGGCCACCAGCTCCGCGATGGTCTGCGGGTCGGGGGCGGAGCCGGGGTGCAGCACACAGGTGCCGCCGTGCAGCAGGGCGCCCCACAGCTCGAAGGAGAAGGCGTCCCAGGACATGGGCGCCGCCTGGAGCCACACCTGGTCCGGCCCATAGGCGAGGAAGTCCTGGTCGCAGTAGACGCGGACGGCGGCGCGGTGCGGGGAGACGACGCCCTTGGGGCGGCCGGTGGAGCCGGAGGTGAACATCACGCACGCCACGTCCGAGGGCCCGGCCGTGGCGGGCAGGTCGCGGCCGTCCAGGGTTTCCAGGTGCGCCCGCTGCGCGTCCAGCGCGATCACCGGGACGCCGGTGGCGGCCAGCCGCCCCCGGAGGCCGGTGTCGCTCACCACGAACGGAGCCGAGGCGTCGGTCACCATCTCCGCCAGCCGCCGGTCCGGGAACGCCGGGTCCAACAGCACATATCCCGCACCGGACTTGAGCACTGCCAGCAGCGCGGTGATCAGCTCGGGGCCGCGCTCCAGGCAGACCGCGACCAGCACGCCGGGCCGGGCGCCCCGGTCGGCGAGGTGGCGGGCCAGGCGGTTGGCGTCGGCGTTCAGCTCCGCGTACGAGACCCGCCGCTGACCGAGGACGAGGGCCGTGGCGCCCGGAGACAGCGCCGCACGCTCCTGGAAGATCTCGTGCAGGCAGGCCGTCAGTCTCGGGGTTGCGGTACCGGGTTGCATGTTCGTTCTCCAGGTTCGGTGCGGAGCCACATCGCCCGGTGGCGACGGGGAGTGGCCCCAGGTCAACGTGCGCATGCCGCGCCACGGGCTCGGCCGGTGGGGCCCGTGGAACGCGGTGGTCTGGTGCGGGGCGGGCTCGGGGCGGGCGGCGCTGCCCGTCTCTCCGGTGGCGCCGCCCGCGCGACTAACGGCGCTGTGCGCGGCGCCCGGTGACCTGGATCTGGTCGACGGCGCCGGTGCCGGGGTGCCGCAGGAAGCGGCCGAGGTAGACCATGCCGCTGCCGGACAGCTCGCGCAGGGTGAAGGCCAGCCCCTCGTGGACGGTGATCCGGGCGAACGGCTCGCCGTCCAGGTCCAGGGTGAGCTCGCCGCTGCTGTCCCGCGCGACCAGGTAGGAGGTCTCGCCGTTGACGTAGTGGCCCAGGCACTCGTCGGGCGCGGCGATGGGCCGCAGCGGCTCGCGGAAGGTGGAGTAGGAGTAGTCGGCGACGTCCAGGCCGCCCGCGCGCAGCTCGGCGACCAGCGCCTCCCACATCGCCATGCCGGTGTTGGCGTTGGTGGTCAGCGCGAGGACGGTGCCGCCGGCGGGGTCGATGCGCAGATGGCAGGAGGTGCCGTCGGCGGTGCCGTCGTGGCCGGCCCACTGGGTGCCGTCGGCCGCCCGGTACAGGGACAGGCCCAGGCCCCACCCGTCGGCCAGGCCGAAGGGCTCGGCCCCGGCCACCGCCCGGCGCATCGGCGCCAGTGCCGCGGGCTCGATCAGGCCCGGCACCCCCTGGGCGTCGTCGGTGTGCAGCAGGCCGAACTCCAGCAGGTCCTCGGCGCTCAGGGCGAGCGCCCCGCAGGGCGCCTCCACGTCCGGGAGGGTCTGCCGTACGGGCAGCGCCCGGCCCTGGTCGGGCTGTGCCGCGTGCCCGGGCGCGTACGAACGGGCCGAGCGGCCGGCGATATAGGCGGGTTCGATGCCCAGCGGGCGCAGCAGTACGGTCTCCAGCGCCTCCTGCCACTCCATGCGGGCGGCCCGCTCGGCGAGCAGGCCGACAAGGGTGTAGCCGACGTTGGAGTAGGAGAAGGACGACGAGGCAGCGGAACCAGCGGCACTGGCGGCCGGGCCGAGCGTGCCGATGGGCACCATGCGGGCGCAGTCGGCGAGATAGCCGCGCCGCCCGGCGCCGCCCGCCGCCAGCTCCTCGGAGTCCCGCCCCGGCGGCAGTCCGCTGCCGTGGCACAGCAGCTGGCGCAGGGTCTGCTGCGAGCCGAACGTGGCGCCCGGGGCGCGCAGCTCGGTGAGGACGTCGGCCAGCGGCTCGTCCAGGTCGAGGTCACCGTCGTCGACCAGCACCATGGCCAGCGCGGCGGTGAACGCCTTGGTGATGGACCCCACGGGGAACTTGGTGCCGGCGGACACCGCGACGCCCTGCCCGAAGCGCTCCTCGCCGAACGCCCAGGACAGCCGCTCGCCCTGGTGGCGGATCGCGAACTGCCCGCCCGGCACACCGTATTGGCGCGCGAGGGCGGACAGGCGCCCGGGCAGGTGTTCCACGTTCATAAAGTCCCCCAGCAGGCTCGGTCGGGCGAGCACACCTTCGCCCCGGCCGGGTCCGGCGCGCCACCTTTGTAAGCTGACGCGAAATGAATCAGCTCACGGGGGCCGCGCGGCCCGGGGGCCGTGGGCTCGGGGGACCGGGGGACTACTCGTCGCGCAGATAGGCCAGCACGGCCAGCACCCGGCGGTTGCCCGCCTCGGGGGAGAGGTCGAGCTTGGCGAAGATGTTGCCGATGTGCTTGGCCACGGCGCCCTCGCTGATCCGCAGCTCGTCGCAGACCATCGCGTTCGAATAGCCCTGTGCCATCAGCGCGAGGACCTCGTGTTCTCGGGCGGTCAGCAGCTCGGACCGCTGCCGGTGCCCGCGCTCGGTGAGCAAGTGCTCGACTACTTGGGGATCTATCACCATGTCTCCTGCTGCGACACGCTCGACAGCTCGGGCGAACTCACCTACCTCGCCGATCCGGTCCTTGAGCAGATAGCCCAGGCCGGCCCGGCTCTGGTGGTGCGCTGTGCGTTGGGGGGTGAACAGGTCGGTGGCATAGGCGTTGGCCACGTACTGGGAGAGCACCAGGACCGCCAGCGTCGGGTCGGCCTTGCGCAGCTGCATCGTGGCGCGCAGCCCGTCGTCCCCGTCCCCCGGCGGCATCCTCACGTCGGTGATGACGATGTCCGGCGCGCACTCCTCGACGGCGGTGATCAGCGTGTCCGCGTCGCCCACGGCACGGACCACCTCGTGGCCGAACTTGGTCAGCAGCTCGACGATTCCGCCGCGGACGAGGGCGGAGTCTTCGGCTAGGACGATGCGCAGGGGACGTGCTGGCACGGGATCTCCAGGCTGAGGGCGGTGGGACCGCCGGGCGGGCTAGAAAGTCTCAGTCTTCCATCCACCACCGCGACCCGGTCGGCCAAGCCTTCCAGGCCGCCGCCGCGGGAGAGTTCGGCACCGCCGTCGCCGTCGTCGGTGACGGTGACGGTCAACTGGCCCGCCGCCAGGCGTCCGTGGACGGCGGCGGCACTGGCGTTGGCGTGCTTGACCACGTTGGTCAGCGCCTCGCTGGCGAAGAAGTACGCGGTCGCCTCGATCTGGGAGGGCAGCCGGCCCGGCAGGTCCACGTCCACCGTCACCGGCACCTGGCTGCGCACCGCGACCTCGGAGACGGCCGCGGCCACCCCGCGGTCGGTCAGCACCCGCGGGTGGATGCCGCGGATCAGGTCGCGCAGTTCGTCCAGGGCGCCCTTGGCGTCGCGCCGGGCGCGGGCCACCAGCGCCACGCCCTCGTCCAGGGACGGGTCAACTCCCTTGCCGCAGCGGGACAGTTCCAGCTCGGCCAGGCCCAGCGTCATCACCAGCGCGACCAGGTGCTGCTGGGCCCCGTCGTGCAGATCCCGCTCGATGCGGCGGCGTTCGGCCTCGAAGGCATCCGCCATCCGCGCCCGGGAGCGGGTCAGTTCGACGACCTGGTCGCCCTCCCCCTCGCGCGGGCTGAGCATCAGCCGGGCGAAGCGGGCCTGGGCCACGGCCGCCGCCGAGAGGGCGTAGGCCGCCGGGAGCAGCCCGAGCAGGCCCAGCGCGGTGAGCACCAGCGCCTCGGTCTGGCCCGAGGAGAACAGGACGTAGACCGGGGCGAGGAGACAGACGGCCAGCGCGCCGGCCATGCCGATGAGCGCGACGTCCACCAGGGATATCAGCACGGTGAAGACCACCGCGTAACTGAACTCGCGCCAGGTCGCGGGCTCCCGCAGCCGGGTGGTCAGCCACGGCCAGGCGCCGGGCTGCTCGACGGGCTGGTGCGGGCTGGCCGGGCGCCGGTGCTCCGGCCCCTCCAGCAGCCGCAGCCGGCGGCGCTCCAGCGCGGCCAGCGGAATGCCCAGCAGCACCGATCCGGCCAGCACGGCCAGCCCGATCCCGGCGACGGACAGCAGGACCCCGCCGGCCACCAGGGTCCCGAGGACCACGAGGACGGCCAGGCCGAGCACGGCCGAGGACAGGACGTAGGCGGCCGAGCGCCACGGCAGCGGGGAGGCGAGAAAGCGCAGGGGGCTGCGCCCCAGGTCCCGCCAGGAAGGGGAGTAACTGCTGGTCACCGCCCCCACACTAGGCGGCCCGGCAGCCGGCGCCGGCGCCGCGGGCAGCGGTGCGGCCGGTACGGGGAGCGGTGCGGCCGGTACGGGCAGCGGTGCGGCGGCGGCCGGCGGGGCGCCGGCGGCGGGTAACGCGGCGGGCAGGGGCCGGGCCCGGGGCGGCTGCGCGGGGGATGCAGTGCCCGGGCCCGGCCGGTCTTGCGGGGTGCCCGGCCGGTGTGCGGCCGGGCGGGTGGTGCGGGTGGCCATCAGACACCCGCGGGCATGGCCGGTTCGGCCGGTCCGGAGCCCGGGGCGGCGGCCTTGACCGGCCGTCCGCTGCCCGTGGCGCGCAGCTGGTGCAGGGTGGGCGCCACGGTGGCGAGCAGCGCGACCACCAGGCATCCGGCGAGCACCGAGCCCATCTCCAGCCAGGGCACCGGGAACTGCGCGCCCTCACCGGACGCGCTCAGCGCCTTGGCCATGCCGAGCATCGTGACGCCGTCGGCCACCACGCCCAGCACTCCGCCCACGACCACCACGGTCAGGGTCTCCCAGACGACGGTGCGCAGGATCTGGCCGCGGGTCGCGCCGATCTTCCGCATCAGGGCGATGCCCTCGGCCCGTTCCCCGGCCGCCATCACCAGGGTGTTGGCGATGGCGATCCCGGTGTAGAGCATCGCCATGCCCAGCAGCACCAGGACCAGGATCTGCCCCTCCTGCTGCGCGGCGGCGGCGCGCCGGTCCAGCCAGTCCTCGCGGGTGTGCGGGGCCGCGCCGTACTTCTCGGCCGTCTTTCCCACCGCCGCGGTCACCGCCGCGGCGTCGGCCCCGGGGTCCAGCGACAGATACACCGCGGAACTCATCGTTGCGGGGGCGTACTTGGCCAGGAGGTCCTGCGGCATCACGACCGCGGGCAGGCCCGCCGTGGAGGAGAGCTGGGCGACGACCTTGACCTTGATCCGGGTGGCGTCGGCGAGGTAGACCTCGACCTCCTTGCCGACCTTCCAGCCGAGCTGGCCGGCCACCAGGCGGGACACCGCAACGGAGTGGCCGCGCAGGTCCTTCAGGGAGCCCTTGGCGGCGTCCAGCTTGAAGGCGTCGGAGAGCCGGCCGGGGTCCACCGAGCCGATCCCGCTGGCCATCACGTAACTGGAGCCCACCAGCCAGCCGCTGGTCTCGGTGACCGGGGAGAGGGAGCGCACACCGGGGACGGCGGACAGCTCCCGCACCGCGGCCGTGGGCAGCCCGCCGGGCCCGGCCGCCACCACGGCGTCCGCGGCCAGGTGGGCCCGGTCGTCGGCGATCGTGGTGGCCGAACTGGCGTTGGTGATCCCGATGATGGAGCCGGCCACGGCGACCGTCACCATGATGGGCGCGGCGGCCGACGCGGTGCGGCGCACCGCGGAGCGGGCGTTCTCCCCGGCGACCATGCCGGTGACGGAGGTGAGCGCGGACAGCGGGAGCGTGGCCAGCCGCACCAGCGGCGGCACCAGCAGCGGCGCGAACGCCACCATCGCCACGACCAGGATCTCGGTCAGCACCAGGGAGATCACCACCGCGCCGTCGCTGCCCGCCTGCGGCAGCATCACCAGCAGCAGCAGCGCCACGGCCAGGAAGAGGGAGCCGACGATCCAGCGGCCGGTCGTCATCACCCGCGTCTCCAGCGCGGCGTCCCGCATCGTCTCCGCGGGGCGGACCTTGGCGGCCCGCCGGGAGGCGGCGAAGACGCCCAGCAGCGCCACGGCCAGGCCCACCACGAAGCTGATCACCAGGATCGGGGCGGAGACCGGCACGGTGAAGTCGGCGGGGGCCATGCCGAAGTGCGTCAGCACCGAGCCGAGCAGCCGGCCGCCGAAGACGCCCAGGACGCAGCCGGCCGCGGAGGCGACCGCGCCCAGCGCCGCGGACTCGGCCATGATCATGCGCCGTACCTGCTGCGGAGTGGCGCCCACCGTACGCAACAGGGCCAGCTCACGGCGGCGTTGGGCGATCGCGAAGGCGAAGGTGCCCGAGACCACGAAGACCGAGACGAAACCGGCGATCACCGCCATGACGGCGAGCAGCGTGGCCACATCGCCCAGCGCGGCGGCCCGCGAGGCGGCGGTCAGGTCCCCGCCCTTGGCCGCGCCGGTGCCGACCTTCAGACCGGTGCCCGGCAGGGCGGCCTTCACCTGCTCGGCGAGGGCGGCGGCGGAGACGCCGGGCCCGGCCATCACGGCGACGGCGTCGGCCCGCCGGGGGTCGGGGGACAGGCGCTCGGCACTCGCGTCGGAGAAGAAGACCGTGGCCTCGCCGGGCACCCCCTCGCCCTGCGGGGGCGCGGCGATGCCCGAGACCCGCATCGGGCGGCGGCCGTCGGGGGTCACCACCGCGACCTTGCCGCCCACCTGGGCACCGGCCCGCTCGGCGACGGCGGCCGAGAGCACGACCTCGTCGTCGGCGGCCGGGGCCTTGCCCCGGGTGAGCGTGAAGGGCGTGAGCTGTGCGCTGGACCAGCCGTGGGCCACCGGCCGGCCGGGAGCGCCGCCGTCCTGGTCCGCGGCGCGGCCGTCGGCGACGACCTGCGCGGGCAGCGAGCGGTCGACGACGACGCGGGCCGCGCCCGCGACACCGCGCAGCGCGTCGGCCGTCTTCGCGGCGTCGTCGATGCGGTGCGGGTCACTGGCGGTCTGGCGCTGGTCGTACGCGCCGTCGCCGACGCCGAAGTCCACCTTGAACGACTGGGGGGCGCGCACCACGACGGCCGCCGCGTCATAGCGCCCGGGCCGATCGCCGCGGCCGGTGTCACGGGTGGCGTCCAGGACCTGCCCGGTGCTGGCGATCAGCGCGACGCCGAGCGCCAGCGCGACGAAGGTGCCGGTGAACAGCGACCACCGCGCGCGCAGCGTCTGCAGAGCAATGGAAAGCATGGATCAACCGCCCAGCCGGCTCATGTACTCGGTGACCGCGGCGACCGTCGGCGCCGGCAGTTCGGCCCGTACCGCGCCGTCGGAGAGGAAGAGCACCCGGTCCGCCCAGGACGCGGCGACCGGGTCGTGGGTGACCATCACCACGGTCTGGCCCGACTGGTCCACGACGTTGCGCAGCAGCCCCAGCACCTCGCGTCCGGTGTTGGTGTCCAGCGCGCCGGTCGGCTCGTCGGCGAAGAGCACATCGGGGCGGCTGATGAGCGCCCGGGCGATGGCCACCCGCTGCTGCTGACCGCCGGACATCTCCGAGGGGCGGTGGTTGCCCCGGTCGCCCAGCCCCACCTGCTGGAGGGCCGCGTCCACTTCGGCGCGCGAGGGCCGCCGGCCCGCCAGCCGCATCGGCAGCGCCACGTTCTTGCGCGCGGTCAGCGACGGCATGAGGTTGAAGGACTGGAAGACGAACCCGATGCGCTCGCGGCGCAGCTTGGTCAGATCGGCCTCGGACAGCGCGCTGATGTCCGTGCCGCCGATGAACACCCGCCCGGACGTGGGGCGGTCGAGGCCGGCGGCGCACTGCAGGAGGGTGCTCTTGCCCGAGCCCGAGGGGCCCATCACGGCGGTGAACGAGCCGCGGGCGAAGGAGCAGTCGACGCCGCGCAGGGCCGGCACCTGGCTGTCGCCGCGCCCGTAGAGCTTGGCGACACCGCTGAGCGTGACGGCCTGCTCGACGCCGGTCGCGGCCCCGAATCCGGTGCCGTAACCGGCCCCGGCTCCCATGACGGACACGTTTCCTCCCGATACCGACTGCGGTGTGCCCCGCGGGCCGTCCAGCACGGCTCCGCGGAGTGATCATTAGTCAACCTGGCGCGGCCGCGCCGCGCACGGGCGCTGTGTGCCGTCTTTGCGGTGGAGAAAACTCCACCTGCCGCTGAAATGGCGTGAGATCTCCGCCCGGGGCGGGTCATTTCGCGTCAGCTTACAAAGGTGGCGCCCGTGCGGCGCTCGGTACGACAGTGACCCCTGGCCGCGACGGCCGTCGGGGGAAGCACGCCTCGCGGCAGCGGCCGGCACGCCTCGTGAACTATTCGCGCACCTTCATCACAGGACGGGGGCCACGGCCAACGTGACCGAGGAAACAATCGAGTTCAAGAAGTCCGCGGAGCTCTTCAACTCCACCATCGCCACCTGGGCGGTCAGCGCCGCCTGGGACATCGGGATCTTCCAGGCCCTGGCCGAGGCCGACACCCTCGACATCCTGTCCTACGCGAAGGCCGAGGGCCTGCACGAGCAGTCGCTGCGCGCGGTGCTGCGGGCGCTGAGCTACGCCGAGGCCGTGGAGCTGACCGAGGGCGGCGAACAGGCCGTACGGGGCGGCAACTTCGCGGAGTTCGCCCGCAGCAAGGGCCTGTTCCAGTGGCTCACCAAGGGCTACGGCTCGCTCTTCCAGCGCCTGGGCGAGGTCAGCTTCGAGGCCAACCGCACCGGCGACTTCATCCAGCGCGACTCCGCGGCCATCAGCGTGGCCTGCCGTGACGTCAACGACGTGTTCATGGACGGGGCGTTCTTCGCCGCGCTGGACGAGCTGGACTACTCCGTCGCCGCCGACCTGGGCTGCGGCAGCGGCGAGCGGCTGGTGCAGCTGGCCCGCCGCGACCCGTCGGTCAAGTGCGTGGGCATCGACATCGCCGCGGGCGCCATCGAGGTCGGCTCCAAGGCCGTCGCCGAGGCGGGCCTGGGCCACCGCATCCAGCTCATCCAGGGCGACGCCCGCAAGCTGAGCAGCTACCCGGAGTTCAAGGACGTCGAGCTGATGACGTCCTACCTGATGGGCCACGACTTCTGGCCGCGGCAGAACTGCGTGGACCTGCTGCGCAGCATCCGC
This sequence comes from Streptomyces sp. UF-297, assembly GCF_058245575.1. Lineage (NCBI taxonomy): Bacteria > Bacillati > Actinomycetota > Actinomycetes > Kitasatosporales > Streptomycetaceae > Streptomyces > Streptomyces sp. UF-297. The sequence goes on from NZ_JBSIBZ010000064.1 coordinate 31,958, forward strand.
ACCGAGCTGCCCCACCTGAAGTACTTCCTGCTCGCCGACACCCACCGCGACACCACCCACGAGGTCGGCGAACTCCCGCTGTTCACGCTGGGGTTCGAGACCGCGCACGCCGTGATGGGCCAGTACATACCCAGCCACGCCGAGTGGGAGTCGGTCTTCGAGGAGGCCGGCTGGAAGTGCACCGCGCAGCACGTCTACACCACGCCCGCCAGCACCGTCATCTTCCGCCTGGAGCCCGCCGCGTGAGCACGCCGGACACGGCTGCCGCGGCGGCCCGCACCCTGCACCAACTGGCCCTGAACGAGACGCCGTACCCGCCGCTGGCCCCGGTGCGCGAGGCCATGGCCCACTCGCTGGACACGGTCAACCGCTACCCCCAGTTCTACGCGGACGACCTCACGGCCCGGATCGCCCAGTGGCGCTCGGTGCCCGCCGAGTCGGTGCTCGTGGGCAGCGGATCGGTCGGGGTGGCCCTCCAGGCGCTCCAGGCCCACATCCGTGAGCCCGGCGACCAAGTCCTGTACGCCTGGCGGGCGTTCGACGCCTACCCGCTGATCGCGGACATGGCCGGTGCCGAGCGGGTGGAGGTGCCGCTGACCGCGGACGGGGAGCAGGACCTGCCGCGGATGGCGGCGGCGGTGACCGACCGCACCCGCGTGGTGATCCTGTGCAACCCGCACAACCCCACCGGCACCGTCTTCGGCCGTCAGGCCCTGGAGACCTTCCTGGACGCGCTGCCCGAGGGCGTCCTGGTGATGCTGGACGAGGCGTACACCGAGTTCGCCCGCGGGGCCGGCCTGCCCGACGGGATCGACCTGGTGCGCGAGGGCCGGCCCGTGCTGGTGCTGCGCACCTTCTCCAAGGCGTACGGGCTGGCCGGGCTGCGCGTCGGCTACGGCATCGCGGCCCCCGGGATCGCGGCCCGGGTGCGCACGAAGGCGGTGCCCTACAGCATCGGCGACCTGGCACTCGTCGCGGTCGGCGCGTCCATCGACGCCGAGGCGGAGCTGGATCTGCGGATCGCCGAGATCGCCGCCGAGCGCGTGCGCGTACAGACCGAGCTGCGCCGGATGGGCTGGCGCGTCCACGACAGCAGTGCCAACTTCGTCTGGCTCGACGAGCCGGAGCGGGCCGAGGAGTTCACCCGCTCCTGCGCCGAGCACGGGGTCCAGGCGCGCTGCTACCCCGGCGAGGGCGTACGGCTGACGATCGGCACCGCCGAGGCCAACGACGCGGTGCTCGCCGCGGTGGCCCGGCCGGTGCCCGTCGGCTGACGCGCCGCCCCGGCACCGACAACACCGACGAGCGCCCGAGCGCGCCCGAGCGCGCCCGAGACAAACCCGAGAGAAAGCAGAACCAGACCATGGCCAACCCGTTCGAGGATGCGGACGGCACCTACCTCGTCCTGGTCAACGACGAGGGCCAGCACTCCCTGTGGCCGGAGTTCATCGACGTCCCGCAGGGCTGGACGGCCGTGCACGGCAAGGACAGCCGTCAGGCGTGCCTGGACTACATCAACGCCAACTGGACCGATATGCGTCCGCGGAGCCTGGCCCGGCAGATGGCGTCCTAGACCCCGCCGCACCCCACCGTCACATCGTCTTTCGCTGGAGTGGAGAAAAAGAGTGCACAAGCTGGTGCTGACCGCCGAGGAGCGGGAGGGCATCGACCGTCTCGTCGATCAGGCGCTGACCACCTCCGGGGACTGGGACCCCATGGCGGACGTGGAGCGCGCCGCCGCCCTGGCCCCGTCCCTTCCGGTGCGGCTGCGGGAGTTCCTGGCCCGGGCCCGCGCCGAGGAGTCGGACGTGACGGTGGTCTCGAACCTGCCCATCGACCCGGACCTGGTCCCGACCCCCACCGGCTGGGACATCGCGGCCAAGGAGGGCGCGGGCCGGCGCGAGGAGCTCACGCTCCTGCTGTGCGGCACCGCGCTGGGCGACCCGTTCGGCTGGGCGACCCAGCAGGACGGCCGCATCGTGCACGACGTGTGCCCGGCGCCGGGCATGGAGCGCTCGCTCACCAGCGCCAGCAGCGCCAAGACGCTCTCGCTGCACACCGAGGACGTCTTCCACCCGTGCCGCGCCGACTATGTGTCACTGCTGTGCCTGCGCAACCCCGACGCGGTGGGGACCACGGTCACCCGTATCGCCTCCCTGGATCTCCCGGAGGAATTGCGGGCCGCGCTCGCCGAACCCGCGTTCCGCTTTTATCCGGACGACTCGCACACGGCCGACGGTGAGGCGGGCACGACAGGGCCGGCACTCTTCGGTCCGGAGCGTGCGCCGTACTTCCGTTTCGATGTGGACTTCATGTCGGGTGAGCACGAAAAAGCGGAACGAGCCATTACGGATACTCAGGAAATCCTCAGCCAAGCGGCCGGAGAGGTAGTCCTGAAACCGGGTGACGCGGTATTCGTCGACAATTACCAGGTGGTCCACGGACGCGCCGCATTCGCCGCCCGCTATGACGGCAAGGACCGCTGGCTCAAGCGCCTGAATCTCACCCGTGATATTCGCCGGCTCTATGCGAACAGCGGCTCGCGCGCACGCATCATCGCCGCCTGACACCCATGGTCGCCGCCGCACCGCGCACCGCCGCCGCCCGGCGTGCGCGGTGCGGCCGGCGACCCCTGAGGGCCGCCGGCCACACCCGGCACCACCGGCCGTCGCGGGCCGGGTCAGCGCATCCCGGTGATGAGCAGCCCGGGCATCGTGGCCCGGTCCATCGCCGTCTCCGCCTCCGCCCCCTTGGAGCGCAGCAGCGCCCGGCCCAGGGGAGTCAGCGCGTGCCGCGCGGTGTTGCGGTCGCGCCGGGTGGTGATCAGCCCCGCCCCGCGCAGCACCGCGGTGTGCTGGCTGGCACCGGGCGAGGAGATGCCCAGCCGCTGGGCCAGTTCACCCGTGGTGCAGCTGTCGACCAGGGCCTCCAGCGCACTGGCCCGGGTGCTGCCCACCAGCGCGGCCAGGGCCTGCCCGTCCTCCTCCTCGGCCTCCCACAGCGCCTCGGCCGAGGCCGCGTCGGGCGCCGCCGAGAACAGCAGCGTGGGCTGCCCCTGGGCCCCGGTCATGTCCAGCAGATAGCCCGGACGCTGGGGCAGGAAGAGGGACGGCACCAGCAGCAGCCCGCGGCCGTCCAGCCGTACGTCGATGTCCCGGTCGTGCGGCAGCTCCAGCACCGGCGTCTCCCAGCGCCCGCCGCCCTGGAGGTTGGACAGCAGGTGTTCCACCCCGCCCAGGGCCATCAGCCGCTCCAGCGCGGTCTGTTCACCGCGCAGATGGTCGCGGACCTTGTTCCAGTACGGAGCCACCGCGACCCGCCAGAACTCCAGCAGCGTGGCGGTCAGCTGCTCGGCGGTGACACCGAGCAGCGGCAGCGCGGCCTTGGCCTGCACGACCCGCCCCCGGAACAGCGGCAGCAGCCGGTCCGGGGAAGGGAAGAACTGCGGCAGCTGCTTGAGGACGTGCACCCGCTGGCCCAGCTTCTTCCAGGTCCTCAGCCGCCACTCGGCCAGTGCGGGGTGCCGCGGCCTGTCCAGCGACTTCAGTGCGTAGAACGTTTCGACGTGTGGCCCTAACCCGGTGCCGACCCGCAGGCGGAGAAGGTCGTCGATCGTGAAATGGATGCGCTGCGACGGGACACGACTTTCGTTGTTCATGGCACTCTGTCTCTGCGTTCCGGCGCCGGCTCCAGGAATCCGAGATCCGTCTGCTTCCATGAAGCGAGCGCGCAGGGGATGTTAACCGGGAGGTCTCCCTGCATGCGCATTGTGTGCGCGGGCATGCGTAAACGCCTGACCATGGAGCCCCCCGTTTTTGATCTTGACGCTCTTGCACATTAACGGAAATTCGGGGGTAGTGCTACCTCTACCTAATGAAAAAACGCGTCAAGCGGATTGGGGTGTGAAACGGGTCATTCAGCCGCACACGCCGGGTACGCGAACGGGTACGCAAAGGCGAATGCCCGGCCCGCCGGACGGGGCCACGGAGACCCGTCGGAAGCGCCCTGGTCCCGCAGCAGCGCTCCGGCCCGTCAGACCGGGCGCTCCGGCAGCTGGATCACGGGGAAGCTGCCGGTGTCGGTCGGGGCGTTCTCCGGCAGCCACAGCACCGAGACCGCGCCCGTGGAGCCATCGGTGAGCTCATCGGCGTTGCGGAAGGTCAGCCGGGCGCCCAGGACGCGCGCCTGGCCCGCCGCGATGGTCAGCCCCAGGCCGTGCCCGCGCCCCGCGCGGTCGCTGCTGCCGGTACGGAAGCGGCTCGGCCCCTCCCGCAGCAGCGCCTCGGGAAAGCCGGTGCCGTGGTCGCGCACCCGCACCACCCGGCCCTCGACGGTGACCTCGATGGGCGGCCTGCCGTGCCGGGCGGCGTTGGCGATGAGGTTGCCCAGGATGCGCTCCAGGCGCCGCGGGTCGGTGCTGACCTCGGCGTCCCGTACGACCTCGACCTTGATGTCCGGGTTGAGCGCGCGCACCCGGCGCACCACGAACTCGCCCAGCGCCACGTCCTGCAGCTCGGCGCGCTCGGCGTAGCCGTCCAGCCGCGCGACCTCCAGGACGTCCTCGACGAGGGTGCGCATCGCCTGCGCCCGGTCGCGTACCAGCTCCGAGGGGCGGCCGGGCGGCAGCAGTTCGGCGGCGGTCAGCAGCCCGGTGACCGGGGTGCGCAGCTCGTGGGCGATGTCGGCGGTGACCCGGCGCTCGGCCTCGATGCGCTTTTGCAGCGCGTCCGACATGGCGTCCACCGCCCAGGCCAGATCGTCGGTCTCGTCCTGTACGCGGCCGCCGACCTCGTCGCGGATACGGACCGAGGTGTCGCCGTCGGCCAGCTTGCCGGCCGCCGCCGCGGCCTTGCGCAGCCGCTTGGAGAGCCGGCCGCCGATCAGGACGCCCAGCGCGCAGCCGCCCACCACGACCGCGGCGGAGCCGACGATCAGCGCGTCGTCCAGGGCGTCCAGCACCTTGAAGCGGTCCGGGAAGCGGTCGTGGATGGACAGCACCCGGCCGTTGCTCAGGGGGGCTGCGGCCCACACCTCCGGCGCGGTCTGCCCGGTGTCCTGGAGGTAGGTGGCGCGCTGGTTCTTCTTCAGGACCTCGGCGCGCAGGTCCTTGGGCAGCGTCGGATCGTCGATCTTCGCGCCGAACTGGAGCCGGTTGGTGGACTCGTAGATCTTCTGCGTGAAGTTCAGCCGCTCGACCTGCACATCACGGCTGTTGTCGAGCATGGCGACGCGGGCGGCGTTGTGTACGACAAGGCTCAGCGCGATCGCCACCAGCGCTCCCACGAGCGCGATCGCCGCACTGAGTTTCCACCTCAGCCCCGTTCGCAGGGCGAGCCGCACCACCGCCGGTGTCAGCCTCTCAGCTTGTAACCGAAGCCACGGACCGTCTCGATACGGTCCTGGCCGATCTTGCCGCGCAGCCGCTGGACATGGACGTCCACGACCCGGGTGTCACCACCCCAGCCGTAGTCCCACACCCGCTCCAGAAGACGGTCGCGCGAGAGGACCGTACCCGGTGAGTTGGAGAACTCCAGCAGCAGCCGCATCTCGGTCGGGGTCAGCGCGACCGGCTCGCCGCCCTTGCGGACCTCCATGCCCTCGGTGTCCACCTCCAGGTCACCGAAGCGCAATATGGCCTCCGCCGGCTCCGCGGGCTTGTCCGCGCCGGAGCCGCCCGAGCCGTCCGGGCCGCTGGCGTGCCCGAAGCGGCGCAGCACCGCGCGGATGCGGGCCACCAGCACCGCGCCGTCGAAGGGCTTGGTGACGTAGTCGTCCGCACCGGCCTCCAGCCCCAGCACCACGTCGATGGAGTCGGCGCGCGCGGAGAGCATGATCACGGGGACGGTGGACTCGTCGCGGATGCGGCGGCACAGACTCACCCCGTCCAGGCCCGGCACCATCACGTCCAGCAGGGCGATATCGGGGCGGTCGGCACGGAAGGCCTCCAGCCCCGCCAGCCCGTCGGGCATGGCGGTGACCACGAAGCCGTCCCGCTCCAGGGCGAGCTGGGTGGCCTCGCGGATGACGTCGTCGTCCTCGACGAAGAGCACATGGGTGTCGGCCATGCGGTTGTCTCAACCCTCCGGTGCGGTCTCGGCGGGCTGCGGCCCGTCGACGGTGGTCTTGCTGTAGTCCGTGTGGTGGCGGGCGTACTCGATGAAACGGGTGTCCGCCCAGCGGTAGGTCATCACATCCTCGCCGGAAGGACAGCACACCTTGTCACCGGCGTCATAGGTCTGCTTGCTGATCTCCAGCTCGCCCTTGTTGACACCCGCGAACACCGACGGCTGTTCGTTGGTGAAGACATTCTCGTACCTCCCGCCGTGCTTGCGGTAGACGTACGCGCCGATGCCGACCGAGTCCGCGCAGGTCATGACGTTGACCACGACATCGGGGGCCTTCCCTCCGGTCAGCGACGCATACGTCACCTCGACCGGGTAGTCGTTGGCGGCACACGGCTTGGTGAGGGTCTTCTTCACATCGGCACCGGCCTTGGGGTCGCCCTTCACCAGCGCCACCGCGTCGACCTTCTCGTACGGGGGCGAGGCGGAGGCGGACGGCGAGGCCGGGGCGTGCACGGTGCCCTTGGACGCCTGAGCGGGGCCCGCGGAGCCCTCCGTACGCACGCCCTCGCCGCCCGGATTGCACCCGGCCAGCAAAAAGCCGACGGCGGCCACCCCCGCGGTGGCCGTGCCGGTCCTGATCAGGCCGCGGCGCTCGTCCTTCGCCGGCCCGTTCCTGGTCAAACCGCTCCTGCTCACAGTGCCTCTGACTCAGCCGATCCGCCGGTCCCGCCGCAGCGGCTCGCCCCGCCGGTCCCGCCTTCGATCCGTCCCGCAGGTCAGGCTGCGCACCGCTCCCGCTCCTGCTCGCCGCGCTCCAGCACGCGCGCGTCGATGTCGCGGTTCTCCAGCTCCTGGCGCAGCCGGGCCAGGGCCCGGTGCAGCGTGCTCTTGACCGTCCCGGTGGACATGCCCAGCGCCGCCGCGGTCTCCTCCGTGCTCATCTGCTCCCAGTGTCGCAGCACGACGACGCTGCGTTGCTTGGGAGCCAGAACTCCGAGAATGTCCATCAGCAGGGCGCGGTCGGCGCGCTGCTCGGTGCCGTCGTCCACGCTCGCGTCCGGGAGCTGCTCGGTGGGCACCTCCTCCAGCTTGCGCGCCCGCCACCACTCCGTCCGCGTGTTGATCATGACGCGGCGCAGGTAGGCGTCGGCCAGGGACTTGTCGGCTATGCCGTCCCAGCGCCCGTACGTGCGCACCAGCGCGGTCTGCAACAGGTCCTGCGCGTCGACCGGATCGGGCACCAGGCGCCGGGCACTTCGCAGCAGGGCCTCCTGCCGCGTGCGTACGTACTCCTCGAAGTCCAGTACCTTGCCGCCGCTGGTCGCCATTCCGACGCCTCCGATCCTCCGCTTGCGTTCCCCACGTTGCCGGTGCCGGTGGTCATCTCCAGCACGAGGAAGACGCTACGGAGGGGGTGTTGCGACGTAATGTGCGCTGGACCCACAGCGAGTGCACGGAAAACCGTCGGTTGTGTAACAGCCCGCCGGGGGTCATACCTCTGACGGACGGCGGGCCCGGGTCCGTCATCCTCCCGGGGGATGGCCGGCTGCCGTAAGACCTACGGGCGCGGGGCGTGCGGGCCGGCCGGGGCCGGTGCGGCGCGGGTGGGGTTCCTCAGGTCAGCGGGAGGCGGTACAGACCGCCCTGGAGGGGCTCGACCAGGCCGTCGGAGACCAGGCCGTCCAACGCCCTGGCACGCTGCACCGGCTCGTCCCACACCGCGTCCAGCACCACCTGCGGAACGGGCGCGACGGCCTCGCGCAGCACGGCCAGCAGCTTGCCGCGCACCTGGCGGTCCGTACCGGCGTACGTCTGGCCGCGCCGCGGCGGCCCGTCGTGCGCCGGGGAGCCGGCCAGCCGCCAGGCGCACTGCGCCGCGATCGGGCAGCGCCCGCACTCGGGGCTGCGGGCCGTGCACACCAGCGCGCCCAGCTCCATCGTGGCCGCGGCCCAGCGCGCCGCCGTCGCCTCGTCCTCGGGCAGCAGGGCGCGGGCGAGCTTGCGCTCGGCGGCGGTGGTGGCGTTGGGCGGGTACTGGCGGCCGGTGACGGCGCGCGCGAAGACCCGGCGGACGTTGGTGTCCAGGACCGCGTGGCGCTGCCCGTACGCGAAGGAGGCCACCGCGGCGGCGGTGTACTCGCCGACGCCGGGCAGGGCCAGCAGCTGGCCGTGCTCGCGCGGTACGTCGCCGCCGTGCCGCTCCTGTATGGCCGAGGCGGCGGCGTGCAGGCGCAGCGCGCGCCGCGGGTAGCCCAGGCGGCCCCAGGCGCGCACCGCCTCGCCCGGGGCCTCCGCGGCCAGGTCGGCGGGGCGCGGCCAGCGGGCCAGCCACTGTTCGTAGACCGGCAGCACGCGGCTGACCGGGGTCTGCTGCAGCATGAACTCGCTGACCATCACGCCCCAGGCTCCCGCCTCGGGACGGCGCCAGGGCAGGTCCCTGGCGTGCCCGTCGAACCAGGTGTTGACGGGGGCGTGCAGAGCGGTGCCGTCGTCGCAGGGGGCGGGGTCCGTGGTCGTCCCCCCGGCGGCGGTCTCGGTGGCGGTCCCGGCGATGGTCTCGGTGGTGGAGGCAGGCATCGAAGTCATGGCACCGCCGATCCTGGCACGACAGCGGGCGGCCGAGAAACGCATCCGGCCACCGGCGCCCCACGCCCACCCGCACGCACGATGCCCGCACGCCCCGACGGACGGCGGCTGCGGGCCCTCGGTGGCACCGCCGACGGGCTCCTGCCATCCCGTGCACGCCCGGGCGGGTCTCGCGGGCCGGGCCGCCGTGGGCCCGGGGCGGGAGGGCGGGGAGGATGCAGGGGTGACAGACAGCGGTGAGATGCGGTGCCCCGAGGCGATCGTGCGGGCTCTTGGGACGCACACGACGATGACGCTGGCGTACGTGGACGAAGACGGGCCGCAGGCCTGCGCGGTGCTGTATGCCCCCGCCGAAGACGCAGAGGGCGCGGCGCCGGGGCTGGTGTTCGTCACGGCGGCGACCACGCGGCACGGGCGGGCGCTGGGCGTTCCCGGTGCGCGGGCGGCCTTCACGGCGCAGCGGGACGGGCAGGAGTGGCGGGCCCTGACCGGGGTCCAGGGCCGGGGCAGCTGCCGGCGGCTGGAAGGGGCGGAGCGGGAGGCGGCCTGGCGCCTGTACACCGGCCGCTTCCCCTTCGCCGCCGCCGACGAGCGCCTGCGGGCCGCGGTGGAGCGCACCGATCTGTGGCAACTCACCCCCGACTGGCTGCGGTTGATCGACAACGGCAGGCGCTTCGGACACAAGGAGGAGTGGGGGGCCTGAGCGCTGTGCCAGGAGCGCGGCCGCGGTGGGGCGGCCGCGCCACCGCGGCGGAGGTCGTGTGCCCCGTGCGGGGCGCGGCAGTGCGCTCAGAAGCGGTGCGAGTCCGCGTAATCCTGCCGCTCGCCGGCGTGGGCCCCGCGCGACTGGGCGGGTACGGCCGGGCGCCCGGCCGCGACCAGGGGGCGCAGGCGGGTCGTGCCGAGGTGGGTGACCAGGGCGGTCAGGGGGCGTACCAGGAGCCAGGCGCACAGGGCCGCGACGACGGTGCCCAGGGCGAGGCCGACCGCGACGTCGTGCGGGTAGTGGGCGCCGACGAAGACCCGGGAGAAGCCCGTCAGCAGCGCCACCGGGACGGCCAGCCAGCCCGCGGCGGGCCAGGCGATGACGATGCCGACGGCCAGTGCCGCGGCGATCGTGGAGTGGTTGCTGGGGAAGGACCAGTCGCCGGGCGGCGGGCACGGCACGATCGAGGCGGCGGCGCCGACCACCGCCCGGCAGGGCCGCTCCTCGTCGATCATGCTCTTGACGACCTCGCTCACGACGTAGGCGACCGCCGTGCCGATCGGCACGATCACCGCCAGGGCGACGCGCTGGGCGTCCCCGCTCCGGGCCCGCCACCAGCCCAGGACCGCCACGGCCATCAGCAGCAGGATGCCGCCCTCCGTGCCGATCTCGGCCAGGAAGTGCACCCAGCCGGGGGTGCCGTGCGCGAAGTCGGTGATGTCGCGATAGAGATCGGTGCTGTTCATGAACACCGACCATACGGAGTGTGAACGGCGGCCCGCACCGGACCAACGTCGTCGGCCGCCCCTGACGAAAGTCAGGGGCGCGGACGGGCGGTGGCGCCGCTCAGCGGTCAATGACCGTGTGTAATCGATGGATTACCGGGCTGATGATGGGAAAAGTTACGCCTTCGTGCGGCGGGTGCTGGCCGGTGCGGCAGCTGATCTCTCGTAGAGTTTCCGCGTGGGATCTCTGCGCAATCCGATCGGGCCGCTTCCCTCCTCCATCTACTGGCGGCGGAGGGCCGTTGCGCTCGCCATCCTCGCGCTGCTCGTGCTGTTGGTGGTGTGGGCCGTCAACTTGGGCGGGGGCGACGGGAAGAACACCAACGACGCCAAGGGGCCGGACGGGCAGGGGCCCGCGACATCCATCACGCCCGGGCCCAACGCCACGGACTCCGGCATCAGTCAAAAGCCGGGCGGGCGCGACGAGTCGAGCGGCGGCTCCGGCTCCGGTACGGGGCCCGGCGGCGGCTCGGGCGGCAGCGGCGGCGCGGGTTCCGGCGGTGCGGGCTCGGGCGGCAGCGGCGGCGGTACGGGCGCCGGCGCGGGTTCCGGTGCGGGCGTGCCGATCGGGGAGGGGCCGGGCGGCAACGCCCTGCCGGCGGGCTCCCCGCTGCCGAACTGCGCAGCCGGCACGACCGAGTTGAAGCTGCGCAGCGTGAAGAACTCCTACGGGCCCGACGAGAAGCCGAAGTTCGAGCTCGTCCTGGACAACACCTCCGGCAGCGCCTGCAAGGTGGACCTGGGGCGTACGGCCGCGGTGCTCACGGTGACCGCCGAGGGCGGGGACCGCGTGTGGTCCTCGGGCGACTGCCCGTCACGTCCTGGTGCCGCGCTGGTGCAGATTCCCGGCAAGCAGTCCACGAAGCGGACGGTGGAGTGGGACCGCGTGCCCAGCGCTCCGCAGTGCGCCACGCCCGACACGGGGTCGGTGCAGCCCGGCACGTACCTTCTCGAGGCCAAGGTCCCCGGACTCACCACGGCCCGGGTCTCCTTCGTCCTCGCCAAGGACTGACCGAAAACCCCTCCCCTCCCGCTGCGGGGAGGGGAGGGGCGCGGCGTCAGACGTAGCGCTCCAGGATGGAGGACTCGGCCAGGCGGGAGAGGCCCTCGCGGACGGAGCGGGCCCGGGCTTCGCCCACGCCGTCGACGGTCTGGAGGTCGTCGACGCTGGCGGCGAGGAGCTTTTGGAGGCCGCCGAAGTGTTCCACGAGGCGGTCGATGACGGCGCCCGGCAGGCGGGGGACCTTCGCCAGGAGGCGGAAGCCGCGCGGGGAGACGGCGGAGTCGAGGGTCTCGGGGGAGCCGCTGTAGCCCAGGGCGCGCGCCACGATGGGGAGTTCGAGGAGCTCGGCGTGGGTGAGGGCGTCGAGTTCGGAGAGGGCCTCGGCCACCGTGCGGGAGCGCTTGGCGGTGGGCTCGGGGACGTAGTCGCGCACGACCAGTTCGCGCTCGGGCTCCACGCCGGCGATCAGCTCGTCGAGCTGGAGGGAGAGCAGGCGGCCGTCGGTGCCCAGCTCGACGACGTACTCGGCGATCTCGGTGGCGATGCGGCGGACCATCTCCAGGCGCTGGGCGACGGCGGTCACGTCGCGGACCGTCACCAAGTCCTCGATCTCCAGGGCGGAGAGGGTGCCGGCGACCTCGTCCAGGCGGAGCTTGTAGCGCTCCAGGGTGGCCAGCGCCTGGTTGGCGCGGGAGAGGATCGCGGCGGACTCCTCCAGGACGCGGCGCTCGCCGCCCACGTACAGCGCGATCAGCCGCATGGACTGGCTGACGGAGACGACCGGGAAGCCCGCCTGGATGGAGACGCGCTGCGCGGTGCGGTGGCGGGTGCCGGTCTCCTCGGTGGGGATGGAGGCGTCCGGGACCAGCTGGACGCCGGCCCGCAGGATCTTGGTGATGTCCTTGTCCAGGACCAGCGCGCCGTCGAGCTTGCACAGCTCGCGCAGCCGGGTCGCCGAGAACTCCACGTCCAGGACGAAGCCGCCGGTGCACATCGATTCGACGGTCTTGTCGAAGCCCAGGACGATCAGCCCGCCGGTATTTCCGCGCAGGATGCGCTCCAGGCCGTCGCGCAGAGCCGTGCCGGGTGCGACCGCGCTCAGGGAAGCGCGCATCAGACCTTCGGTGCCGGCGCTGCCTCCGGACCTGCCGGGAGACGCTGCCCGGTCGTTGGCTGCCACTGCACTCCTCCGTCGCAAGGTCTGTCGGTGCCGCAGCCCGCCCGGCGCTATGCCTTCGTTGCCTTGGTCACGTACGCGTTCTGCCTGGGTTTGCTCCCTGCTCTGCGTACGTACGGGCGAGACCAGGGCAAAGTCTACCGGCGCTCCTCCGGCTCCCGCGGGGCCTCCCGGCGCGCGGCCCCCCGCTCCCCGTGCTCCCCGTCCGCCTTGGCCGCCCTGCGGCTGCGGGGCAGCACCCGCAGCGCCTCTCCCACATCGGCCACCTCCAGCACCCGCATACCCGCCGGGATCTTGCCGGGGTCGCCGGGCACCAGGGCGTGCGTGAAGCCGAGGCGGGCGGCCTCGGCGAGGCGCCGCTGCACGCCCGTGACCCTTCTGACCTCGCCCGCAAGGCCCACCTCGCCGATCGCGACGAGGTTCTTGGGCAGCGGGGTGTCGCTGGCCGCGCTGGCCAGCGCGAGCGCCACGGCCAGGTCGGCGGCGGGCTCGGAGAGCTTCACTCCGCCGACCGTGGCGCTGTAGATGTCGCGCTTGCCCAGCGCGGAGATCCGGCCGCGCTGCTCCAGTACGGCGAGCATCATCGAGACCCGGGAGGTCTCCAGGCCGGAGGTCGTCCGGCGTGGCGAGGGGATCTGGGAGTCGACGGTGAGCGCCTGGACCTCGGCGACCAGGGGGCGGCGGCCCTCCAGGGTGACGGTCAGGCACGTACCGGGCACGGGCTCGTCGCGGCGGGTCAGGAAGAGCCCCGAGGGGTCCGCGAGGCCGGTGATGCCCTCGTCGTGCAGCTCGAAGCAGCCGACCTCGTCCGTGGCGCCGTAGCGGTTCTTCACGCCGCGTACGAGCCTCAGGCGGGCGTGCCGGTCGCCCTCGAAGCTGAGGACGACGTCGACGAGGTGCTCCAGCAGGCGGGGGCCCGCGATGTTGCCGTCCTTGGTGACATGGCCGACCAGGAGGGTGGACATGCCGCGCTCCTTGGAGGCGCGGATCAGGGCGCCGGCGACCTCGCGGACCTGGGCCATGCCGCCGGGCGCGCCGTCGATCTCGGGCGAGGCCACGGTCTGCACGGAGTCCAGGACCAGCAGGGAGGGCTTGACGGAGTCCAGGTGGCCCAGCACGGCGGAGAGGTCGGTCTCGGCGGCCAGATACAGGTGGTCGTCGATGGCGCCGATGCGGTCGGCGCGCAGCCGCACCTGGCTCGCGGACTCCTCGCCCGTGACGTACAGGGTGCGGTGGCTGTCGCTGGCGGCCTTGGCGGCGACGTCCAGCAGGAGGGTGGACTTGCCCACGCCGGGCTCGCCGGCCAGCAGCACCACGGCGCCGGGGACCAGCCCGCCGCCCAGCACCCGGTCCAGCTCGGCCACGCCGGTGGAGCGGGCGGTGGCCTGCCTGCCGTCCACCTGGCCGATGGGGAGCGCGGCGGTGGTGACCCGGCCGGGCGCGGTCGTGCGCACCGCGGGGGCGCCGCCGAACTCCTCGACCGTGCCCCACGCCTGGCACTCGGGGCAGCGGCCGAGCCACTTCGCGGTGGTCCAGCCGCACTCGGTGCAGCGGTAGGAGGGACGCTCCTTGGCCGACGTTTTACGGGTTGCCATGGGGTTCACCGTAGCCGTGGGGTCCGACAGCGGTGTGCGGGCGGGGGCGGGGCCCGGCCCCTGGGCGGTGCCGGGAGTTCACCCAGGGGCTGTCCGGGCTTCGCGGCACGGGCGCGGAAGGTGGGGTTCCTGTCCCCTTTTGAGGGAGAAGGTCACCCGTATGGGTTAAAAGTGTCCAGGTGGCGCGAGAGGCCCCTCATCATCCGCCTACCTTCGGCAAGTGATGAGCAGCAGGCCCGAACACCCCACGCAGACCACCGGCGCACACCCGGCGCGCGATGTCGCGCCGGGCCGGGACCGCGACCGGGTCCCCAAACGGGCCGAACGGCCCGAGCGCGCTGAGTGGTTCGAGCGGACCGAGCGCTTCGAGCGCTACGCCCCGCATCTGGACGGGCTGTTCACGTACTGCCTCTCCGTCCTGTGCGAGCACGACGCCGCCACCGCGGTCCTGGGCGAGGTCCTCGCCCTGGCCGAGCGCCACCACAGCAGGCGGCCCTCCGACCCGGCCCTGTACCGCCCCTGGCTGTACGCCCTGGCCCGCTGGGCCTGCCTGCGCCATCTGGCCGAGCGCCCGCCGCCGCCCGCCGGCCTGCCCAAGGAGGTCCCCGCCGCGCGGCGGCGCGAACTGGCCGCGCTGGCCTGGCCGGAGGCCGCCGGCACGACCCCCGAGCAGCGCGAGGCCCTGGAGCTGTCGGTACGCCACCGCTTGCCCTACCGGGAGGTCGCGGCCGTCCTGGGCCTGGAGCCGATCGCCACCCGCGCCCTGCTGTCGGCCGCGTCCTGCGAGGTCGAGCGGACCCGGGCGGCGCTGTCCGTCGTCGAGTTCGGCCGCTGCCCCGATGTCGCGCAGCTGGCCGGGGACACCCAGATGCTGCTGGGCGCCGCGCTGCGCAGGGAACTGGTGCGGCATGTCGACGAGTGCGCGGAGTGCCGCCGTACGGCCGAGCGCGCCACCGCCCGCGGGCCCTGGCCCGGCACCGCGCCCGTCACCCACGGCGCGCTGCCGCTGGTCCTGGCCCCGCAGGCGGAGGTGCGGGCCGCGATGGCGGCGGCACAGCACTCGCGGTCGGGGCGGGCCGAAGGGGTCGCGGGCGCCGCCGTGGGCGCGGCGGCGGCGCGCGAGCGGGGCAAGGGGTCTACGCGCCGGGCCGGGCGGATGGTGCGCGGCGGCTCCAACGGGGTCCCGCGCTACGACCGCAGCGGATTCCCCGTGGGCCCCAAGGACCGGGCGGCCCGCCGCCGCAGGCTGCGCAGCCGCGCGCTGACCACGACCGTGGTCGCCACCGTCATGGCCGCCCCGGTGCTCGCCCTGTGGGCGGCCTACCGCGGGGGTCCGCTGGCGGGCGAGGAGCAGGACTCCCCGTCGGTGACGGCCAATGAGACCGACGGCCAGGACCGCCTGGACGGCCGCCCGTACGAGAACGCCGGCAGCGCCAGGACCAGCCCCGACCCGCCGTCGGCCGCCCCGCGGGTCTCGGACGTCTCGGTGAAGGTGCTCGGCAGGAACGGCCTACCGCTGCCGGCCGGGGAGGCCGACCGCGCCCGTACGGGCCCCGGGCGGCTGGCCGTCACGGCCCGGCCCAGCGGCGCCACCACCCTCATCACGATCACCGCCTCCGGAGGCACCTCGGTGCGCTGGGCGGCCTCCGGAGGCGCGCCCTGGCTGCTGCTGAGCGCCACGGGAGGCGAGCTGCGGCCGGGGCAGTCCACGACGCTCACGGTCCACATCGACCGCGCCCGTGAGCCGTCCGGGCCCTGGGCCGGGCACATCCTCATCGAGCCGTCCGGCGCGGTCGTGGTCATCGAGGGGCGCGGGGCGGGGGCCCCCCCCCCCCCGGGCCCGGCTCCCTCGCGCCCGGACCCCGCGCCGTCGTGGCCCGGCCACACCCCTGCGCCCTCCGGCCCGCCGCCGAGCGGGAGCCCGGCTCCCGGCCCGACGCCCCCCGACCCGCCCCCCACGGGCGGGGACCCTGCTCCGGGGGAGCCCACTCCCGGCACTCCGGCCCCCGGCGATCCCACTCCGGGGGACCCGTCACCGGCGGGCTCGACGCCGGGCTCCACCGGCCCCACCTCCGCGGACCCCATTTCCACCGCCGGCTCGACGCCGACCGCGGGCGAGCCCGTACCGGCGTCCCCGAGCGGGCCCGCGTGACCGGGCGCGGCCGAGACCGTGACCGGCTGCGGCGACCGGCCGCGGCGACCGGCTGCGGCCCAAGGCCGTGACCGGCCGCGGCCCAAGTCGCCTACGCGTACGGATACGACAACGGGAGCGGCCGCCGGTCGATCGGCCCCGCTCCCGTAGCGCCCCAACGGCGTCGTGCCCCGCCCCGGCTACGCCTTCGGCGCCGGATCGGCCGGGTGCGGTGCCATGGGCAGGGTCGCCGCCAGCCGCTCCTCGCACAGCTCCACGAGGCGGGCGTAGCCCTTCTTGCCCATCAGCTCCTTGAGTTCGGGGCCGTAGGAGACGTACACCGGGTCGCCCGCGCCGTGCGCCGAGGTCGCCGAGGTGCACCACCAGTGCAGGTCGTGGCCGCCGGGCCCCCACCCGCGCCGGTCGTACTCCCCGATGGTGACCTGGAGGACCTTGGTGTCGTCCGGGCGCTCGATCCAGTCGTAGGTACGCCGCACCGGCAGCTGCCAGCACACGTCCGGCTTGGTCTCCAGCGGCTCGCGGCCCTCCTTGAGCGCGAGGATGTGCAGCGAGCAGCCGGCGCCGCCCGCGAAGCCGGGGCGGTTCTGGAAGATGCAGGAGCCGTTCCAGCGGCGGGTCTGGCGGTCGCCGTCCTCGTCCTCCTGGATCCAGCCCGATTCCGTACCGACATCGTGGAACTGCCAGATCTCCGGCGTGAGTCGGGACACGTGCTTGGCCACGCGCTTCTCGTCGTCGTCGTCGGAGAAGTGGGCGCCCAGCGTGCAGCAGCCGTCGTCCGCGCGGCCCGCCTGGATGCCCTGGCAGCCGCTGCCGAAGATGCACGTCCAGCGGGAGGTGAGCCAGGTCAGGTCGCAGCGGAAGACCTGTTCGTCGTCGGCCGGGTCGGGGAAGGTGACCCAGGCCCGGGCGAAGTCGAGGCCGACCTCGTCGGAGCGCACCGCGCGCACGCCCTGCTTTTCGGCCTTCTTGAGTGCTTTTTTCTGCTTCGCCTTTTTCGTCTTTGCCACGGTTCCAGCCTAAGGCCGCGCACCGCCCCCGGCGGGCCACGGCCGAACGCCGCCGCTCGGGGGGCCGCGACCGCTTCCGGCCAGGCACAGTAGGTTTTCGTCCATGAGACTCGGTGTCCTGGACGTGGGTTCCAATACGGTCCATCTGCTGGTGATGGACGCACACCCCGGCGCGCGTCCGCTGCCGGCCTACTCCCACAAGGCGGAACTGAGACTGGCCGAACTCATCGACGCCCGCGGCGCGATCGGCGACGCGGGCGTGGACAAACTGGTGGCCACCCTGCACGAGGCGATCCAGGTCGCCGAGGACAAGGGCGTCGAGGACGTGCTGCCGTTCGCCACCTCGGCGATCCGGGAGGCCTCCAACGGCGAGGACGTACTGCGGCGGATCGCGTTGGAGACCGGCGTCGAACTGCGGGTCCTCTCCGGCGAGGACGAGGCGCGGCTGACCTTCCTGGCCGCCCGCCGCTGGTTCGGCTGGTCGGCCGGACGGCTGCTGGTCCTGGACATCGGCGGCGGCTCGCTGGAGATCGCCTACGGGCTGGACGAGGAGCCGGACGCCGCGGTGTCGCTGCCGCTGGGCGCCGGGCGGCTGACCGGCAGCGCGCTGCCCGGGGACCCGCCGCAGCCCGAGGACGTGCGCGCGCTGCGCCGCCGGGTACGGGCCGAAATCGGCCGGGTGGTGAGCGAGTTCACCCGCTTCGGGAGCCCCGACCACGTCGTGGCCACCTCCAAGACCTTCAAGCAGCTGGCGCGGATCGCGGGCGCCGCACGGTCCACCGAGGGCCTGTACGTCCAGCGGGAGCTGAGCCGCAAGGCGCTGGAGGAGTGGGTGCCGCGGCTGTCCCGGATGAGCGCGGCGGACCGGGCCCAGCTGCCCGGCGTCTCCGAGGGGCGGGCGCCGCAGCTGCTGGCGGGGGCGCTGGTGGCGGAGGCGGCGATGGACCTGTTCGGGGTGGAGACGCTGGAGATCTGCCCGTGGGCGCTGCGCGAGGGCGTGATCCTGCGGCGGCTGGACCACCTGCCCGCCGCCTGAGCGCTGCGCTGGACGTGTGATCCGTCGGCCGCGGGCCGGCCGTGGCCGTTCGTGGCCGGGCCGGTCGCGCCCACGCGGCGGAGCCGCACATCGATACCACCCCGCGCCCCTCTCGGGGCGCGGCAGCGCACCGGGCCCGTCCCGGCCCGGTTCCGGACCACCTGCCCCCGCTCCCGCGCGGGCCCGTACGCTGTCCTTCGTGACAGAGCCAGTGGTGCGCATCCCGGATGCGAAGGTCGCGCTGTCCACGGCCTCGGTGTATCCGGAGTCGACGGCGACGGCCTTCGAGATCGCCGCGCGCCTGGGCTACGACGGGGTCGAGGTCATGGTGTGGACCGACCCCGTCAGCCAGGACATAGAAGCGCTGCGCCGTCTCTCCGACTACCACGGGGTCCCGGTCCTGGCCGTGCACGCGCCGTGTCTGCTGATCACGCAGCGGGTGTGGTCCACCGACCCGTGGGTCAAGCTGCAGCGCGCGCGCAACGCCGCCGAGAAGCTGGGTGCCTCGACCGTCGTGGTCCACCCGCCCTTCAGATGGCAGCGGGCCTACGCGCGCGAGTTCGTGCGCGGAGTGTGGCGCATGGCCAACGAGACGGACGTGAAGTTCGCCGTCGAGAACATGTACCCCTGGCGCTACCGGGACCGCGAGATGCTGGCGTACGCGCCGGACTGGGACCCCACCAAGGAGGACTACCGGCACTTCACGGTGGACCTCTCGCACACCGCCACCGCGCGCAGCGACGCGCTGCACATGGTGGACCGCATGGGCGACCGGCTGGCGCACATCCACCTCGCCGACGGCAACGGCTCCAACAAGGACGAGCACCTGGTGCCGGGCAGAGGCTCGCAGCCCTGCGCCGAGCTGCTGGAGCGGCTGGCCGCCACCGGCTTCGACGGGCACGTGGTCGTGGAGGTCAATACCCGCCGGGCGATGTCCGCCGCCGAACGCGAGGCCGACCTGGCCGAGGCGCTGGCGTTCACCAGGCTGCACCTGGCCTCGCCCACCTGGGTCCCGGGCCGCTGAGCGGGGCCGCAGCGGGCCCGCCGTGTCCGCACTCCGGTCGCGCGTCTCACATACCGGAGACCCTGTCCGGATCTTGGAGCCCCGGCGTACGCTCGGCAGCAGTCGTAACTGCCTAGGGAGTGAACCCGATGCCCGAGCTGAGGTCCCGCACCGTCACCCACGGCCGCAACATGGCCGGTGCCCGCGCTCTTATGCAGGCCTCGGGCGTAGCGCGGGAGGACTTCGGCAAGCCGATCATCGCGGTGGCCAACAGCTTCACGGAGTTCGTACCCGGTCACACCCACCTGGCGCCCGTCGGCCGGATCGTCAGCGAGGCGATCAAGGAAGCGGGCGGTATCGCGCGCGAGTTCAACACCATCGCGGTCGACGACGGCATCGCGATGGGCCACGGCGGGATGCTCTACTCCCTGCCCTCGCGCGACCTGATCGCCGACTCCGTCGAGTACATGGTCGAGGCGCACTGCGCGGACGCGCTGATCTGCATCTCCAACTGCGACAAGATCACGCCGGGCATGCTGATGGCCGCGATGCGCCTGAACATCCCCACCGTCTTCGTCTCCGGCGGCCCCATGGAGGCCGGCCGCGCGACCCTGGTGGACGGTACGGTCCGCAAGCTGGACCTGATCGACGCCATGGTCGACGCCTCGAACGAGAACGTCTCCGACGAGGACATCCTGCGCATCGAGGAGAACGCCTGCCCCACCTGCGGCTCCTGTTCGGGCATGTTCACCGCCAACTCCATGAACTGCCTGACCGAGGCGATCGGCCTCTCGCTGCCCGGCAACGGCTCCGTCCTCGCCACGCACACCGCCCGCCGGGCCCTGTACGAGAACGCCGCCCGTACGGTCGTGGAGATCACTCAGCGCTACTACGACCAGGACGACGCCTCCGTCCTGCCGCGCAACATCGGCACCCGCGCCGCCTTCGAGAACGCCATGGCCCTGGACATCGCCATGGGCGGCTCGACCAACACCATCCTGCACCTCCTGGCCGCCGCCCAAGAGGCCGGTCTGGACTACGACGTGCACGACATCGACGCGGTCTCGCGGCGGGTGCCCTGCCTGGCCAAGGTCGCGCCCAACGTCGCGCCCGGCGGCACGTACTACATGGAGGACGTGCACCGCGCCGGCGGCATCCCCGCCATCCTCGGCGAGCTCTACCGCGCGGGGCTGCTCAACGAGGACGTGCACACCGTCCACTCCCCGTCCATCAAGCAGTGGCTGGACACCTGGGACGTGCGCGGCGGTTCGGCCTCCGCCGAGGCCGTCGAGCTGTGGCACGCCGCCCCCGGCTGCAAGCGCTCGGCCACCGCCTTCTCCCAGTCCGAGCGCTGGGACACCCTGGACGTGGACGCGGCGGGCGGCTGCATCCGCGACGCCGCGCACGCCTACTCCAAGGACGGCGGACTGGCCGTCCTCAAGGGCAACCTGGCCGTGGACGGCTGCGTGGTGAAGACCGCGGGCGTGGACGAGTCCATCTGGACCTTCGAGGGGCCCGCGGTGGTCTGCGAGTCCCAGGACGAGGCCGTGGAGAAGATCCTGGGCAAGCAGGTGCGCGAAGGGGACGTGGTGGTCATCCGCTACGAGGGCCCGCGCGGCGGCCCCGGCATGCAGGAGATGCTCTACCCGACGTCCTTCCTCAAGGGCCGGGGCCTGGGCAAGGCCTGCGCGCTGGTCACCGACGGCCGCTTCTCCGGCGGCACTTCGGGCCTGTCCATCGGCCACGCCTCCCCCGAGGCGGCGGCCGGCGGCACCATCGCCCTCGTCGAGGACGGCGACCGCATCCGCATCGACATCCCCAGCCGCTCCATCGAACTCCTGGTGAGCGAGGAGGAGTTGGCGGCCCGCCGGGCGGCCCTGGACGGCACGTACGCCCCCAGGAACCGCGAACGCAAGGTCTCGGCGGCCCTGCGCGCCTACGCCGCCATGGCCACCAGCGCCGACAAGGGCGCAGTCCGCGACGTCAGCCGCTTGGGCTGACACCCGCCCCCGCCCGCGCTCACCAGCGGGCGGGGTCCTCCGCCTCCACGGCGAAGACCGTGCCATTGGGCGCCGCCGCGTGGACCCGGCCGCGGCCCGGATCCGCAAGCGGCGCAGGCAGCGATTCCAGATACCCCGTGCGCCCCGTGGCGATCCGCGGCACCGTCTGCCCCAGCAACGCCCCCCGCCGCGTATCCACCGCCAGCAACCGCCCGTCGGCAGCCGTGAAGTACAGCCGGTCCCCCTCCGTCGTCACCGGCGCCGACCCCCGGCTGACCGAGGTCTCCACCTGCCAGCGTCGCTCCCCGACCGCCTGGAGCGCCCCGCCGAAGCCCAGCACATAGGCCGTTTCGCCGCGCACCGAGATCTGCGCGCTCTCCATCGGCGCGGCGAGCGGAAGGCTGCGGCTGCGCCGGGTGCTGGGGTCGTAGCGGACCACCGCCGCGGTACGCGTGCTGAGCTGCCGGTCGGCGGCGGCGAGGTACGCCGCGCCCGAGGAGCCCGTACCCACCGGCATCAGCTGGCCGGGCAGTTGCTCGCTCCACCGCACCGTGCCGCTGCGCGGGTCGATGGCCGTGACCCGGGTGCTGGTGCCGTCCAGGGACAACTGGGCGGCGTAGGCGGTGTTGTGGTCGCTGATGCCGCCCTCGGCCCGCCCCTTCCCGCCGTCGGGGGCCTGCCCGCCCGGCGCGTACGACACGAAGCGCGGCTGCGGGTGCCCGGGGAACTTCCGGTGCCAGCGCGGCCGGTGCGTACGGCTGTCGAGCGCGGTGACCGTACCGTCGGCGGACACCAGCAGCACCCGGTCGCCCACCACGCGCACCCGCCCCCGGTACGCGGAGACGTCCTTGCTCCAGCGCGTGGCGCCCTTGCCCGCGGCCGACGGATCCAGCGCGTCCAGGCGTCTGCTGTCGGGGCTCAGGACGTACAGCAGCCCGCCGGACAGGACGGGCGCGCGGGGCGGCAGATCGGTCGTGCCCTCCGGACCCGCCGCGCGCCGCCAGTCCACCGCGCCGGTCCGCGCGTCCACCCGGGCGGCCAGCACCCCGCGCTGCACGCAGAACAGCGCCCCCTCGGCCTCCTGCGCGCCGTACGCGCAGAACGGCATCTCGGCGGGGTGCCCCGCGGGCCGCTTGAGCAGCGGCGTCTGCCAGGAGTGGAACGCGCCGTCGGCGGCGGCCGAGCGGGTCTGCAGCGCGGGGGTCTTCTCCTGCGCCAGGACCCGTACGCCCATGTACGTACCGGCGCCGGCCAGCACCGCCGCGAGGGCCGTCCAGGTCGCCCAGGCCGGCCACGTACGGCGGCGCCCGCGGGGCCGCCGGGCGGGGGCGTCGGCGGAGGGCTGCGACGCGGGGGGCGCGGGGGGCCCGGGGGCAGCCTCGGCGGGGGCGTCCGGGGCATTCCCGGCGGACCGCGGCGCGGGCCCGGCGGGAGCGGCCGCCCCGCCCCGCGGCGCGGACCGTACATGCGTGTCCTGGACCTGCCGCTCGGCCTCCCCGGCAGGCCGCTGCGCCGGAACCCGCGGGTCCGTCGCGAGGGCCGTCGCGCCCGCGGAAGAGGACTGCGGCGGCCCCGCGTCCGTACGCAGCAGCTCCATCAGCGCCGCCGGGGTGGGCCGCAGCTCGGGGTCCTTCGCCAGGCAGCCGCTGATCAGCCCCACCAGCTCCGGCGGCACCCCCGCCAGATCCGCCTCATCGTGCACCACTTGATAGGCGACCAGGTACGGGCTCTCGGAGTCGAAGGGGCCGCTGCCGGTCGCCGCGTGCACCAGCACCGAACCCAGCGCGAAGACATCCGCCGCTGGGCCCACTTCGCGCGGCCGCTGGAACTGCTCGGGTGCCATGAACGGCGGGGTGCCGATCAATTTCCCGGTCTCGGTGCGCATTTCACTGTCGCTGGGCCGGGAGATCCCGAAGTCGATCACCTTCGGGCCGTCCGCGGCGAGCAGGACATTCCCGGGTTTGAGATCGCGGTGCACCACTCCGGCCCGGTGGATGTCGTGCAGCGCCTCCGCCAGTCCCGCGGCCAGCCGCCGCACTTCCGCGGGAGGCAGCGGGCCATTCCGTTTCACATGTTCGGACAGGGTGGGGCCGGGAATGTAGAGGGTCGCCATCCACGGCCGTTCACCGCCGGTGTCCGCGTCCACCACCGGGGCCGTGAAGGCCCCGCTCACCCGCCGGGCGGCCGCCACTTCCTGTCGGAACCGCCCTCTGAACTCCGGGTCCTGGGCGAATTCCGCGTGCACGACCTTTACGGCCAGCCGCAGTCCGGACGCCGAGCGGGCCAAATGCACCACACCCATGCCGCCGGAACCGAGCTGAGCCTCCAGTCGGTATTTCCCCGCGTATTCCGGATGCTCCGCTTCCGGCCCGGCCCCGGAACTGCGCAGCGGCGGCATCTCCCCACCCCCGTGTAATTCGGCCGCAGTTGCGACGCACGGAGCCTAGTCGATGGTACGTACGAGAGCCGTGAGGCTTGCTAACCTGCGCGTGGCATCGGGCCATTGAACGTTTGACCGTCACCTGAGCGTCACCGGGGGAACGCTGTATGAGTACGCAGGAACAGGGACAGGGACAGGAATCGGTCCAGGCCGCCGTGGCCGCCGGCTACACGGTCGCGCCGGGCTACCGCGTGAACGTCCGCAACGGCGCGAGCACCACGGCGGACGTCGTCCGTCAGCTGCCGAGCGGCTCGCGGGTCTCCATCCACTGCCAGCGGCGCGGCCAGCGGGTCAGCGGCCCGTACGGCACCAGCGACATCTGGGACTGCATCGGCCCCGGAGAGTACGTCTCCGACACCTACGTCAAGACGGGCAGTGACGGCTACGTCGCTCCGCGCTGCTCCAGCTGACCTGCCGACGGCCTGCCGCTGATCTGCCGCCGGCCTGCCGACGGCCGCCCGCGCCGACCGGCCGCGCCGACCCGGCGGGCCGCGGCGCCGGCCGGGGATAATCGACGGCATGAGCGATGAGCGCAAGAGCCCCGAGGACAAGGGCGGCCCCGAGCCGGAGGAGATCCGTTTCTTCGGCACGACCTGGGTCGACCACGACGGCGGCTACGGCCTGCGCCGGGCCGGTGTCGCCGCCGGCTCGCTGGCCCTGGCCGCGGCCGGCGCCCTCGTGCTGCGCTTCGCCTTCCAGGGCCTGGCGATCGCCGAGGTCGGCTCCTTCGTCAACGTCCTGGTCGTCGCGGGCTTCGCCATCTGCAGCGCGCTGGCCTTCCGCCGCACCTGGGAAGGGTTCACCCGCCGCCCCGACCCCGCCGCCGACCGCCCCGGCGACCGGTCGGGACAGGGCCTGATGTTCATCGGTTTCATCGGCTCCCTGCTCGCCTACTTCTGCCGCAGCCTCATCGAGGCCCCCGGCGAGAAACTGCGCCGCACCGAATACGAGGCCGCCCGCACCCGCCACGAACGCCGCCGCAGCGCCCGCACCGGAAACCCCTCCGCCAAGAAGCCCAAGCCCAAGAAGCGCCACTGAGCCCCGGCTCCTAGTCCCCGTCCGCGACGCAGGCCGCCGCGACCGCCAGGCTGTCCTCGTAGATGTGGTGCCCCGGACGATCGCCGCCCGCCCCCGGCACGGTGTGCTCACCCAACTCCCGCCAGTGCGCGGCCACATCGCCCCGCGAGGCGCGCGGCCGCAACCACGGCACGACCGGGCTCCGATGCTGCTCGATCGTGCCCGGGGCGTCGATTACCCCGCACGTCATGGTGGGCACCATGGCCCCATGCCGACACCGCCCGACGACATCGACTTCGCCCGCTCCTTCGACTCGGTGGCCGCGCAGTACGCCGCGGCCCGCCCCGGCTATCCGCCCGCTCTTTTCGACGGCCTCGAAGAGGTGACCGGCCGCTCTCTGGCCGGCGCTGTCGTCCTGGACGTCGGTGCCGGTACCGGGATCGCCACCCGGCTGCTGAGCGGGCGCGGGGCCCGGGTCACCGCCGTCGAGCCGGGGGCCGCGATGGCTGCCGAACTGCGCAGGGCGCAGCCCGGCGTTCCCGTCGTCCACGCCCTCGGGGATGCCCTGCCCTTCCGTGACGACGCGGGCTTCGACCTCGTCACCTACGCCCAGGCCTGGCACTGGACGGACCCGGCCCGTTCGGTGCCCGAGGCGATGCGGGTGCTGCGGCCCGGCGGCGCGCTCGCCCTGTGGTGGAACGTTCCCGATCCGCAGCTGGCGTGGACCGTCGAGCAGGAGGCGCGGCTGGCGCGGAGCCTGCCCGGGTACCACGAGCACAACATCGCGCCCGGCGCGCCGGACCTGATCCGCGGCCTGGGCCTGGGGCTGGAGCCCGTCTTCCGCGTGCTGCGCTGGACCCGCCGCGTCCCGCTGGAGACCCATCTGGCGATGCTCGGCAGCCGCTCCTACTTCGCCGCGATCGGCCCGGCCGCCGCGCGCCCCGTACTGGAGCGGGAGCGCGCCGAGCTGCTGGAGCTCTTCCCGGACGGCGTCGTGGAGGAGGCGTACGCCCTGGATGCGACCGTCACCCTCCGCCCGGCCCGCTGACCGCCCCCGCCCCTCACCCGCCGCCCACCGACCGGCCGCCGCCCTCCACCACCCGCGACCCACCGGCCGACCGCCGCCCTTCGCCCCGCCCCTGGCTGTCACACTCCGCCCCGCCGCGTCGTCTGTCCTATAGGGCAGCCCCGACGGCCGGTCCACTACAGCCGGGGGAGAGGCTGGAGCAGCAGCACCCGAGGAGACGAAGGGGATGGGGACATGACACGGGGACCTTCGGCAGCACCAGGCACGGACCGCCCGGCGCGCACGGCGGAGGCGCCCCGCCGGGCCCGGCTGGCCGAGTTCGAGGAGCACCGGGGCCGCCTCTGGGCCGTCGCGTACCGGATCATGGGGACGGTCACCGACGCCGACGACGCGGTGCAGGAGACCTGGCTGCGCTGGCAGGCGCTGCCCGAGGACACCGACGTCGACAGCCCGCGCGGCTATCTCACCACCGTCGTCAGCCGCATCTGCTACGACCTGCTGGGCTCGGCCCGCGCCCGCCGCGAGCTGTACGTCGGCCCGTGGCTGCCGGAACCCCTGGTGGCCACGGGCACCTTCGGCACGCCCACCGGCCCCGGCAGCCCCGCGGCCCCCGGCCTGCCCGTCCCCGAGAACCCCGAGGACCGCGTCACCCTGGACGAGTCCGTCGGCCTGGCCCTGCTCACCGTCCTGGAGCGGCTCACCCCCGCCGAGCGGACCGCCTTCGTCCTGCACGACGTCTTCGCGGTGCCCTTCCCCGAGATCGCCGAGGCGGTCGGCCGCAGCGCGGACTCCGTACGGCAGCTGGCCTCCCGCGCCCGTAAGCGCGTACGGGCCGAGGCGCCGCGCCGCACCGTCGACCGCGGCGAACACCGCCGCACCGTCGAGGCGTTCCTGTCCGCCGTCATGGGCGGCGACATGGACGAGCTGATGTCGCTGCTGGACCCCGAGGTCGTATGGCGCTCGGACGGCGGCGGCAAGGTCACCGCGGCCCGCCGCCCCGTCCTGGGCTGCGAGAAGGTCGCGCGCTACGCCAGCGGCCTGATCGCCTGCCACTTCGACCCCACGACGACACGGGTGTCGGTGTGCGAGGTCAACGGCGCGGCCGGCGTCGTCTTCGTCGACCGGGACGGCAACCAGGCGGGCGTCATCGGCTTCACCGTCCACGACGGCAGGATCACCGAGGTCGACGCCGTCATGAACCCCGACAAGCTGGCCCATCTGAACCTCGACGCCCTGTGACCCAGCGGCCCGGCACCCTGTGATTCACCGGACCCACCCCCTGTGACGCAGCCCACGTCACATTCCGCGCCGCTGCCCCGTCCCCCTTGTGAAGCCACTTCGCACCACGGCACACCAGGAGGACAGCATGGCGCTCCACACCCCCCGTACCCCTCAGGCGGTCGTCCTGGGCGGCGGCTACGCAGGCACCCAGGCCGCCGCCCGCCTGGCTCCGCACGCCCGGGTCACCCTCGTCGACCCCAGCGACCGCTTCACCGAGCGGGTACGCCTGCACGAGCTGGCCGCCGGGCGCCCCGAAGTCACCCACTCCCGCGCCCAGTTGCTCCGTGGCAGCGGCGTACGGCAGGTGGCGGCGCGGGCCACCGCCATCGACCCGCAGGCCCGCACCGTCACCACCGACGACGGCCGCACCCTCCCCTACGACCGCCTGGTTTACGCCCTCGGCAGCCACACCCCCGCCACCACGGGCACCCGCGACGACCGCACCTTCACCGCCGAATCCGCCGCCGAACTCCACAAGCGCCTGCGGGACGCCCCCGGCACGCTCGCCGTGCTCGGCGGCGGCCTCACCGGCATCGAGATGGCCGCCGAACTCGCCGAGTCCCACCCCGACTGGCACGTGCGCCTGATCACCGGCGGCGAGGTGGGCAGCGGCCTGTCCGCCAAGGGCCGCGCCCACGTCCGCACGGTCCTGCGCCGGCTGGGCGTACGCCTCCAGGAGGGCCACCACGTCCCGGACACGGGCCTGGACGAGATCGACGCCGATGTCGTCGTCCGCACCACCGCCATGACCGCCACCGACGACCTGGCGCGCCGCACCGGCCTGGCCACCGACCCCGAGGACCGGGCCGGACGGCTCCTGGTGGACGGGCGTCTGCGCTCGGTCAGCCACCCCGAGATCTATGTCGCGGGCGACGCCGCCGCCGCCCGCGCCGCCTCCGTCGGCCGGCTGCGCATGGCCTGTGCCACCGCCCTGCCCACCGGCTCCTACGCGGCCCGTGCCATCGCCGCCGAGCTGCGCGGCGCCGAAGTGGCGCCGCTGGACTACGCGTTCAAGTTCCAGTGCGTGAGCCTGGGGCGGCGCGACGGGCTGATCCAGTTCGTACAGGCCGACGACACGCCCCGCGAACGCGCCCTCACCGGCCGTCCCGCGGCCCAGTTCAAGGAGCAGGTGGTCCGCTCCACGGTCCGCTTCCTGAAGCTGGCGGCCCGCCACCCCGCCGCGGCCGCCCGCGTCCCCGGCTTCCACTGAGGCCGCGGGCCCGCGGCC